>DATEOP010000053.1:0-17177 GCA_035274065.1 Burkholderiaceae bacterium | reverse complement strand
TCGACATCGCTGGCGGATGATCTGCTGCAGGAAACCTGGTTGGCCGTCGTACGCAATGCAGCGAACTTTGAGCCGCGCGCGAAGTTCACGACATGGCTGTATACGATTGCGCGCAGCAAGATGATCGATCACTGGCGAGCGCGAGACGACGCGATATCGCTGGCCTACTTTGCCGGTGACGCAGCGAACGACGCAGACGACGCGGTGCTCGATATTGCGGGCAGTGACGCGCAGAGGCCCGATCATCAAGTGATGGCGCGGGCGGAGGCGCGTGCATTCCTGCAAGCGGTAGAAGCATTACCGCCCGCGCAGCGGGAGGCGTTTCTGCTGCAGGCCGAAGGCGGCCTGTCGCTTGAAGAAATCGCTGCAGCCACCGGAGCAGCACATGAAACCGTCAAGAGCCGGCTGCGCTATGCAATGAGCAAGCTGCGACTGGCAATGGAGGCATGGCAGTGAGTAGGGACCGCATTAACGGCGGCGCTGGTGATTCCAGTGAAAACGGTGCAAACCGTGAGCTGACCGATCGCTATCGGATGGCCAGTGGCGCGCTCGATGAGCGCCCAGCGGCAGCTGTGCGAGCATCGATAATGGCCGCCGCGGCGCGTGAAGTCGGCGCAAAGCCGGTCGACGCAGCCGCGTCGTATCGCGCTCGTCCGCGATGGCCGCTTGCCGCCGCCGCGGCAGTGATGCTCTCTACGCTCGCCGTGATGATGGCGATCCGAACCAACGAGGAGATGCCGCAGTTCAGTAGTCCACCCGCACCAGCGCGTACTACCGCTGACAAAACTGCGCCGCCTGCGGTGACGCCACCTGCAGTATCTACTGTGGAGTCGACTAGCAAACCAGACAAGCCACAGTTCGGCGCGCCATCGGGGCCGGCACCTTCTTCCGCCAACAACGCCGTAGCGCCTGCGGCCCCACCAGTACCTTCAATCGCAGAGCAGTCGAGCAGCAAGCGCCAGATGAAGGATGGACAGGCTGTCGAGCGTCCGCTGGCACAAGCGAAAGACAGTCTCGGCGGTTTGAAGAAAGAATCCAACTCAGTTGCGCAGGCGCCGCGTGAAGAGAACCGTACGGCCATGAGAGAAGCGCCAGCCCCTTCTGCGTCTAACGAGTCGGAGAGGGCGCGACAAAACGCGCCGGCTGCTGCGCCTGCGCAGCCATCGCCACCCGAGGCCGTCTTGAGTCCAAAGCTGCGAGCCGAGCAAGGCGCAGCGGCAGGTGCTGCCGCGCCGACAGCTCCGATGGATCAGGCGAGCAGTGACACGCGACGCGACGTGGCGAAGTCGGCCGCGTCGTCGCAACTTGGTTCCGCACAAAGCGAACGCAAACAAGTGGATGAGTCGGCGTCGGTGTGGCTCGAGCGCATCATCAAGTTGCGGCGTGAAGGTCGTCACGATGAAGCGGATGCGGAGCTGAAACGTTTTCGCGAGCGCTATCCGCAAGTGCAACCACCATCGGAAGCGCTGCCGCCAGCGGGGACGCGTTAGACGCGAGTTCGATTTTTCGCATCGTCCACGGCGACCCGGCGGATAACGCCTGAACGGCCAAACGTGCGGCATCGGCTTCAAACACACGCGGCGCGCTTTGTGCCAGATCAAGCGCGGCATTCAATGATTTGACTGTACCGAGCCAGCACCATCGGTCGAACACGTGCCACTGTTCCTGAAAGCGCTCCTCGTTTCGCTCGACCAGCGCGATCGAACCGGCAAGCGGCCATTGGGGTAACAGCCGCGGCCGCAGCAGTTCCTCCATACGCGCGGTGTGTTCATCACGCGGTTCCAGACCCACACACGCGCCGTTACACCGACGCAGCTGGTAGTTGAAACATGGCGCACCGTCGCTCGCTGACTTGCGGCGACCTTCGAGCCCGATTGCTTTAAGGCAAATGCGCTGCTCGGCGGCGAGCTCTGTCATCCAGCGCCGAACGGATGCGCGCGACGCGAAAGGGCCGTAGCAGTGGCCAAGCTGCGCGAATTCGAACGCACTTGCAGGAGTCAGCTTGACGAGGCCGTCGCCATCAAAGCCCAGCAGCACCTGGTTTTGCTTGCGCCGCGAGGCAAGGTTGTGTGCCGGCATTTGCGCCTTGATCAACTCGGACTCGCGCAACAGCGCGCCAAAATCGCCCGCCGTTTCTTCCCATTCGAGCCGGTGAACCTCCTGTGACAGCCGCAACTCGCGTGGGGCGCGATACTCGGCGTTGAAGTGGCCGGCAACACGTGTACGCAAATCGACACTTTTGCCGATGTAGATCGGATGCTCGTTCAGCCCATAGAACAGATAGACGCCGGGAGCGTGTGGCAGCGCATCGAGCGCATCCGGCGGCAAGTTCGGCGGCAACGCCGGGCGCCGCAACAGAGCACGCACCGCGATCTCGATTTCAGACGCTGTATGTCGATCGCAGAGACGTTGCAGTAAACGCCACAGCACACGCGCATCGCCGAGCGCGCGATGCCTTGGCTCACCGTCGATATTAAAGCGGGCAATGATTGCATCGAGCGTGTGCGGCACGCGGTCCGGATACAAGTAGCGGCTAAGGCGCACCGTGCACAAAGTCTTTGCGGTGAACGACAGGCCTGCGCGATGAAACTCCGCTCGCAGAAAGCCGTAATCGAAGCGCGCGTTGTGCGCAACGAAGATTGCACCATCGAGCCGATCGAACACCAGTTGTGCGACGTCCGCGAACGATGGTGCGGCACGCACCATCTCGTTGGTGATTCCCGTGAGCCACTGAATCTCGGCCGGAATGGGTACACCCGGATTGACCAGCGTCGACCACTCATCGATCCGTACGTCGCTATCGTCGAAATCGACTCGCACGACGCCAATTTCGATGATGCGCTCGCGAGCGGGGCTGCCGCCGGTGGTTTCGACATCGACGAAAGCCAGGCGCGGTCCAAGCGTGGGAAACATGCCCTAATTATCGGCGAGGGAAGAGGGCATACTGCTGAAAAAGCAAGCCGGAGAAACAGGGATGTCACCGCTTGAAGGCAAGCCCGACTTAAACAAGAAGGCGCGCATCGACGCGGTGGTTACGTTGATCAATTCGCGCATTCAGAAGAGTGAACGCGCGTCGCTGATAACTTTTGCACGCGGGTACTTTGAGCGTGTTGACCCCGAAGATCTCGCTGCGCGTGACGTTGAAGACCTGTATGGCGCGCTGCTGTCGCATTGGCAGTTCGCACGCGTACGAGGGAGCGGCACAGCCAAGGTTCGCATCTTTAACCCCGACGCGGGCGAGCACGGCTGGACATCGCGCCGGACGGTGGTCGAGGTCGTCAACGACGACATGCCGTTCCTGGTCGACTCCGCGTCGATGGAGATCAGCCGGCAAGCCCTTACGCTGCACTTGATCGTGCACCCCATCTTTGCAGTCGAGCGTGACAAGAACGGCACGCTGCAGTCGATCGACACGCGTGAGAACAAGCCCGATTGGCCGCGCGAATCGTTCATGCATATCGAGGTTGACCGCCTGGCGGATGTGGAATCACGCACAGAGCTCGCGGCCGGCATCGAACGCGTTCTTGCAGATGTGCGCGCGAGCGTGACTGACTGGAAAGCGATGGTTGCGCAATTACGCGCGGTGATCAAAGAAATCGACAAGAAGCCGCCGCCGCTCGCAGGCGAAGAAGTGCAGGAGAACCGTGCATTTTTGCAATGGCTCGCCGAAGACCACTTTCTGCTGCTCGGCTATCGGCGTCATGACCTCGCCACCGTGGACGGTGAAGACGCTCTAAGACTCGTACCCGGTAGCGGCCTCGGCATCCTGCGCGAAACCGAGTCCGAAGCCGCACTTTCCGGCAGCTTCGCGGTGCTGCCGCCGCAGGCGCGAGCGGTCGCACGATCCGTATCGCCGATGATGTTCGTGACGAAGGCGAATTCGCGCTCAACGGTGCATCGTCCCGGTTACATCGATTACATCGGAGTCAAACGCTACAAAGACGGCGCTGTTGTCGGCGAGCATCGTTTTGTCGGGCTGTTCACATCGACCGCCTACAACGCGCGCGTGGCTGAAGTGCCTCTGATACGTGGCAAGGTGAAGGAGGTTGCGGCGCGCTCCGGTCTAGCGCCGGGCAGCCATCTAGGCAAGGCAATGGCGCACGTGCTGGAAACCTATCCGCGCGACGAGCTATTTCAGATCGCCACCGATGAGTTGTTTGAAATTGCCACCGGCATCGTCCAACTTGGCGAGCGTCAACGGTTTCGCTTGTTCATCAGGCGCGATCCGTTCGAGCGCTTCGTATCGTGTCTGATCTTCGTTCCGCGAGAGAACTACACGACTGACTTGCGGCGTCGCTTTCAAAAAATCCTGATCGAGGCATTCGACGGCACGACGGCCGATTTTGACGTGTTGCTGACCGACGCTGTGCTTGCGCGAATTCATATCACTGTACGGACGACACCGGGCAAGTTGCGTCAGGTCGATCGGCGTGCAATCGAGGCGCAATTGGCCGACGCTGCTCGCCGCTGGGAAGATGATCTGCGTGAAGCACTGAATGACGAGGAGGGAGAAGGGCAGGCTGCGCCTCTGTACAAGCGTTTTGGGTTGGCATTTCCCACTGCTTACGAGGAAGCGGTGTCGCCGCGCCAGGCGGTCGCCGATATCCGCCGACTCACTACGCTCGACAATGAATCGAAGAGCGGTCTCGCGCTCAATCTGTATCGGCCACTTGAAGGGCCGCCGGGGCGTCTGGGATTCAAGCTGTATCGCAGCGGCGCACCGATCGCACTGTCGGATTCGTTGCCGATGCTCGAGCGCATGGGTGTGCGCGTGCTGTCGGAGCGCGGGTATCAGTTAACTCCTGAAGGCGGCGGTCCGCTGTGGGTGCATGACTTCTCGCTTCAGCTATCCGGCGTCGACGATATCGACGCCGAGGTGATCGCGCCGCTGTTCGAAGAATCGTTCGCGCGCGTATTCGAAGGTATCGTCGAGAACGACGATTTCAATCGCCTGGTATTGCTTGCTGGACTGTCAGCCGACGAAATCGTCGTACTGCGTGCATATGCAAAGGTGATGCGGCAAACCGGTTTCGCGTTGTCGCAGCCGTTTATCGAAACGACGCTGGCGAATCACCCGCGTATCGCGCGCATGCTGGTTGCGCTGTTCAAGCTGCGCTTTGATCCGTCGCGTGCAGACAAAGGTGCTGCTGCCAGCCAGGTCAATGCGATCGAACAAGCGCTTGACAAAGTCTCGAGCCTTTCAGAGGACAAAGCGCTTCGCCAGTACCTGGCGTTGATCAATGCCACGTTGCGTACTAACTACTGGCGCAGCGGTACAGGTGCGAGCGGCGCGGCGGGCCCGCGGCGCGCATTCTTGTCATTCAAGTTTGACTCGGCGCGCATACCGGGGCTCCCCGAACCGCGCCCGCTGTTCGAGATCTTCGTTTACTCGACCCGTTTCGAAGGCGTACACCTGCGTGGTGGCAAGGTTGCGCGCGGCGGCTTGCGCTGGTCGGATCGGCCCGAGGATTTCCGCACGGAGGTGCTCGGACTGATGAAGGCGCAGATGGTGAAGAACACCGTCATTGTGCCGGTCGGTAGCAAGGGCGGCTTCGTGTTGAAGAAAGCGCCGCCGATGGCGGATCGCGATGCCTATTTGAAAGAGGGTGTGGATTGTTATCGCGACTATCTGCGCGGACTCCTGGACCTCACCGATAACCGCGTGGGCGATGCCATCGTGCCGCCGCCGCAAGTCGTGCGGCACGACCCCGACGATCCCTATCTGGTAGTCGCGGCCGATAAAGGGACCGCTACGTTTTCGGACTACGCCAACGGCGTCAGTGCCGAATACGGATTTTGGTTGGGCGATGCTTTCGCGTCCGGCGGCAGCGCGGGTTACGACCATAAGGAAATGGGTATTACTGCGCGCGGCGCGTGGGAAAGTGTCAAGCGGCACTTTCGCGAACTCGGCGTCAACACGCAGACGACAGATTTCACGTGCGTCGGTATCGGCGATATGTCGGGCGATGTATTCGGCAACGGCATGCTGCTGTCGCGTCATATTCGCTTGCTTGCGGCGTTCGATCATCGGCACGTATTTATCGATCCCGACCCCGACGTAGCTGCGAGCTTTGCAGAGCGCGAGCGCTTGTTTGCGCTGCCGCGGTCGTCGTGGGCCGATTACAACCAGAAGTTGATTTCTTCTGGCGGGGGCATCTGGGCGCGCTCGGAAAAATCGATTCCGATTTCGCCGCAGGCGCAGACAGCCCTCGGAATTTCAGCAAGCAAGTTGGCTCCTGCGGAACTGATCTCGGCAATCCTGAGAGCGCCGGTTGATCTGCTCTACAACGGCGGCATCGGAACATACGTCAAGGCGAGCGCTGAGTCGCATGCTGACGTCGGCGACCGCGCAAACGATGTGTTACGTATCAACGGCGTCGAGCTGCGCTGCAAGGTCATCGGCGAAGGTGGCAACCTCGGCATGACGCAGCTGGGTCGCGTGGAAGCCGCGCTGCACGGCGTCAAGCTGTACACGGACGCAATCGACAACTCGGCCGGTGTGGATACGTCGGACCACGAAGTCAACATCAAAGTGCTGCTGTCGCTGCCGATCGCTGACGGCGAACTTACCGAGAAGCAGCGCAACGCGCAGTTGGTCAGTATGACCGACGACGTGGCCGCCCTGGTCCTGCGCGACAACTACTTCCAGGGACAGTCATTGTCGGTCTCGGGTCGCATCGGACCGCGACTGCTCGATCAGCAGCAGCGATTCGTTCGCTTCCTCGAAAAGCAGGGCCGGCTCAATCGCACGATCGAGTTTCTGCCAAGTGACGACGAGATTGCCGAGCGCCGTCTGAAGGGAATTCCGTTCACGAGTCCGGAGCGCGCCGTGCTCCTTGCCTACTCGAAGATGTGGCTGTTCGACGAGTTGCTCGCGTCCGACTTTCCCGAGGATCCATGGGTTGCAACCGCCCTTGCGCGCTATTTCCCCTCGGTGCTGAAGCAGAAGTTCGGCAGGTATATCGAGCGCCATCCACTAAAGCGCGAGATCGTCGCGACACACGTGTTGAACAGCATGGTCAACCGGGTCGGCTCGACATTCGTGCACCGGCTGATGGAGACGACCGGTTCGACTCCGCCGCAGATCGCGCGCGCCTATCTGCTGACACGCGAGATATTCGGCCTCGTCCCTGTTTGGCAAGCGATCGAAGCGCTCGACAACGCCGTGCCCGACGACCTGCAATCGCAAATGCTGATTGAGCTCGGACGCCGCAACGTACGTGCAACCACTTGGTTCCTGCGTTCACGCCGGCTCGCCGAACCCATGGCCGCGACGATCGCACGATTTGAGCCGTCCGCATCTGCATTGCTGCAGTTCATCGCTGCGGCACCCACGAACACGCCGTGGCGCGCATCCATCGCGCAGCACGAACAGGCATTGGTCGCCAAAGGTGTGCCGTCGCCGATCGCGCTGGCGGTAGCTGCGTCGGACACGTCGTTCGCAGCGCTCGATATAGCCGAGGTTGCCGAGTCGTCGAAGCAGCCGCTGAACGTTGTAGCCACCACCTATTTCTCGATCGGTGAACTGCTCGGCCTTGCTCGGCTGCGTGCGCAAGTTTCTGCGTTGCTGTCGGACGGTTACTGGCAGGGCATGGCCAAGGCAGCGTTGGGCGATGACCTGGCGGCCTTGCAACGCGAGCTCACCGCTGATGCATTGCAAGCGGGCGGACAAAGCGCCTGGGAAGTAGCGCAGCGGCCGGCCGTTGAGCGCGCGCAGCGGATGCTCGGGGAGCTTGCAGATACCAAGTCGCCCGATCTGGCGATGCTGTCGGTGGCGTTGCGAGAGCTTCGGCATCTGGCTTGATAACAGCATGGCATTGCGAAAACGTACTGAGGGTCTCGCAATGCACGACCTTTTGATGTGCGCGCAGCTTCTCTGCTGAGCCGAAGTATCGTAAGTCTCGCACGTCGAGGACCGTATGAATGCTTCCAACATCATTGCACTGACTGCAAACCGTCGATCGTCGTCGACGTCGCGTGTCATTCTGGTGGCGCTCTGCGCCTTGCTTGCGCCGTGGGCGTTAGCTTGGCTCCTGCCGCCGTTTGCACAGCCTCAATCGTTTCACGATTACGCCGACCAGCGCGCTCTGCTTGGTGTACCGCATGCGACGGATGTGCTGTCTAACCTGCCGTTTCTCGCCATCGGCACCCTCGGTCTTCACTTCGTCTTACATAGTTGGCGCACACGCAATCCAGCCGCATTTTCGGAGCAGCGCGCGACGTGGCCGTACGTACTGCTGTTTGCCGGCATCGTGTTGACCGCGTTCGGCTCTGCCTGGTATCACGCACAGCCGAGCGATGGAACCCTGCTGTGGGATCGTTTGCCGATGGCGCTGGGATTCGCCGGTCTGGTCAGCGGCACGTTGGTGGACCGCGCGCCGCAGCGAATTGCGCAATGGATGCTGGCATTCGCCGGCATGGGCGCCGGCACCGTGCTGTATTGGCACGCGTCAGGAAACCTTGTGCCGTACCTGACGATGCAAGTGTCTTTCATCGCTGCGACGTTAGTGGCGACTGCATGGATCAGACCGCTCTACACACATGGCAAGAGCATTTACGCGGCTACGGGTTTGTATCTGATTGCTGTGATCTTCGAGCGGCTTGACCATCAGGTGTACGGGGTGCTTGGAGGGTGGGTCAGCGGCCATACACTGAAGCATCTGTTTGCGTGTGCGGCCATTGCGGTCGTCTTATGGATGCTGCGTACGAGACGGGTCGGTGTGCGCTGACGAAAGTAAGGGACATCGGTGTGAAAGCTTTAGTGGTGTTGGGACCTAGCGCCACTAGCGTTGCGTTGGCGCAAACGCATCCACACACGAGCGGCCATTACACGGCCGATATGATTGAAGGCGATGTCGAAATGGTCGACAGGAGAGCGCGCAACATCACGCTGCGCCATGGCGAAATCAGAAACGTGCAGATGCCGGCGATGACGATGGTATTCGCCGTAAAGGACGCCGCGTTGCTCAATAAAGTGAAGGTTGGCAACAAGGTGAAGTTCAAGGTCGAAGCCATTGACGGCGCGCCCACCGTAACGGCGATCGAAGTTACCAAGTGAATCAGGGATCGACATTGTTGTGGCTCGCCGCGCCGAGCGTTAACCGGCGCGGCCAACCTAACTAACTTGCGGCCATTACGCAGCTGACAGCGCGAGCAACTTCAGCTCCTCGGCTTCGCTTCGGCGCTTGACGCCGGTCACGCGCTCAATCAACCGCTCCACGCGCGACCAGAACAACACCTCCTCCAGCAGCGGATTGAGGAAGTTAGTGATCACGCAATAGTGAGTCATGCGCGAGCCTGCGTGGTGTTTGCCGTGATGGCGCGGCGTCTGCAACAGATGCACCTTTTGCAGCCAATGCACAATCTTCGGAACTTCGGCGCTGTTCATATGTGCCCATTTGTGAATCTGATTTGCATTAATGACCAGAACCGCGAACAGCACGACGTGCCAGCTAAGCCAACCCATGTAAAGCGACGCTGCGACCAGTATCGCGCCCGCCAGCAACAAGTCCCACGAGCTGGCAAGCCACGTCTTGCGCAGAAACTCTCGCGGGCGCCAGTGATGGCGCAGGTTGTCTTCTGCCAGCGAGCCAATCAGCGGCGCACCGGGCCGCGCGTATGCGTCCTCAACCCAGTGCACCACGCCGGACACAAAGTCAGCCAGCAATACGGTGGCGCCTGCTTGCATGATCAAACTACTCATACATCCTCTAGGTCATACCGCGACATCGCGGCATGCATAGAATTGATTAAGAGTAGCCAGTGACGGCGACTTCGGTGATAACGTATCGAGTATCGATACCGTGGGCACTGCGGGGACGCACGAATGAGTACCGAACAGTTGATCGATTCGCTGAAGCGCGTACTGAAAAGCCGGCACATCACCTATGCGGAGCTGGCGCGCCGCATCGGAATGTCCGAGGCGAGCGTCAAGCGACTTTTCTCGCAGCGAACCTTTACGTTGAATCGACTCGAGCAGGTATTGGGCGCTCTTGATCTCGATTTTTTCGAACTTGCCAAGCTGGCGCGTGGTGCCGGCGACGCGCCTGAGGAGATGACCGAGACGCAGGAGCACGCGCTTGCTGCTGAGCCGCGTCTGATGGGCGTGTTCTATCTGCTGTTCAACGACTGGCAGCCGGCGCAGATCCTGAACCGCTACGAGCTGACCGAGCCCGAGTTGACAAAGCTGCTGGTGAAGCTCGATCGATTACAGCTGATCGAGCTTCTGCCTGCGAACAAGGTCAAGGTCCGCGTCGGCCGCCATTTGCGATTGCGGCCGAGCGGTGCGATTCGCGCGAAGCACGGACAACGAACAATGGCCGAGTTTCTGGCGGTGGAGTTCGATCGTTACGGCGGGAATTTTCGTTTTGAGTTTCGTGACGTCTCGCCGGCGTCGTTTGCGGTCGTTCACCGCAAGCTCGACCGCCTCGCGGCTGAGTTCAATGAACTTGCGGAACTTGACAGCACGTTGCCGCCCGATCAGCGGCAGTCGATAGGCATCGTGCTCGGGATGCGGCCGTGGAAGATCGGCCAGATTACGAACCTAAAGGAGCGGCCGCGTAAGCACTAAAGCTTCGTGCGCTGCCCGTTATCCTTGATCGAAGCCGCGCTCTGCTGCGAACTGCGGCGCACGAAGTCGAGCACCGCGTCCCGGTAGACGGTGCCGCCCGTGCGGCTTGCACCGGAGTGCGTCCCACCGTCGATCTTGATCACTTTTTTAACCTTGCTGGCCGCTGCGGCAAACAGCTCGTCAGCCATTGCATGTGGGACGATGCCATCGGCCGTGCCATGAATGATCAACAATGGTGTCTCGACTTTGCTGATCTTCGTCGCTGAATCGAAGGGCTGAGTGACCACAAGCCCGATACCCGGCACCCAGCCATATTTCGTGGCGCGTACCACGGCGGGAATCGACGTAAACGTGGATTCGATGATGATGCCGCCGACCTCATTTTCGGGCTTTTTCAGCGGCCCCGCGGCCAGATCGATCGCAAGTGCACCACCCAAACTATGGCCGTAGATGAATCGGCGCGACGGATTGGGCTCGCGGCGCTTCAACTCATCGAAAGCCGCGCGCGCATCGGCATAAGCGGTTTCTTCAGACGGAAGCAGCTCGGTGCTTTTGCCGAAGCCGCGGTAGTCGACGGCAAGAACATTGAAACCCAGGTCAACCCAACGCGACATCCTGAATACGCTGCCGTTTAGATTCCAGCGCGCGCCGTGCAGATAAAGCACCGTCGGGGCGCTCTTGGGATCTTCTTGAGGCACGTACCAGAAATTCAGCGTGTGGCCATTCGCAAGCGTGACGTCGAATTGCTCGGTCCCGGGCAAGGGCTCGGAGAACCATCGTTGGCTGCCGTTTCTCGGATCAAAAATCGCCTGCCGTTGCCATTCGTCGAGTGAGGCGCAACCCGCCGCGCCAGCGCCTACCGACAGAGCGCCGATCATCAGGGTCAGCGGACGAGTCAAAAATTTTTTCACGGCGTTTTGGACGTTAGGCGCAAGCGAGAGTTCTCGCTATCGAACGTGTGGATTAATGCGCAGGACTTCAACCCGGTTTACGGCCCGTCTTGCGCGATTTGGCGGGTTTAGGCATTTGCCGCTTGCTTAGTCCGAGCATGGTGCCGCGACAATTCTTGGATCCGCACCTGCATTCGTAGTTCTTCCTTAACGTCGGCGTCAAGCGCTCTTCGATGGTCAAGCTGTAGTCGTAATTGAGCTCTTCGCCCGGAGGTATGTCGCGTATTGCCTGGATGAAGACACGGCCGTCATCCGTTTCTTCGGTCTCGCAATTCGGGTCGCACGAATGGTTGATCCAGCGCGCCGCGTTGCCGCCCACGCCTGCATCGATCACTGTCTTCTGATCCTCGAGCGAAAAGAAAAACGTGTGGTACGGATCGTCGGGGTTGGAGGGGGGACGGCGGTCGGCCTCCTTCCATGGAATCCGCTGGCCCTTGTATTCGATGATGTTCTCACCCGCCTTGAGACGGCGCGCTGCGTAAACACCGCGCCCGTGAACGCGCGAATTTTTTACGATGATGCGAGGCTTGCGTTGAGTTGGCATGGAGATCAGCTAAGGCCCATCAGTCGCCGGAGTTCGTTAATCGGATTCGATTTCAAGACGTCGATCAGGTTGTTGAACTGGTCGGTCCAAAGCGAGAAGTGCGGGTTGGGATCAATTTCCTCGACGACATCAGCCAGCCGCTGGTCGTCAAACGCGGCGGGCGAACGCGCGAGCAGTACCCAGTCGGTGGTCGACGCTGTGCTGTCATCACCCGGCAAATCGGTCACCAGTCGCACAACCAGGTTATTCGCCTGCGCGATGTTCGCAAGGACGGGCTTCAGATCGAGAAAGCGATTGGAGATGTGGTACGCGAGAATGCCGTCGGGCTTCAAGTGCTGAAAGAACAGCGCAGTCGCTTCCGAGGTGATCAGATGGACGGGTATCGAGTCACTGGTGAACGCATCGATCGCAAGCACGTCGTAGCCTTGCCGCGCACCCGATAACAGCTCACGCTCCATCGACAGGCGCGCATCGCCGATAACGAATTCGATCGTCGCAGGCGACGAGCTCAAGTAAGAAAACTGCGACTTTGCCAACGCCAGCACATCCGGATCGAGCTCGTAAAAACGCACGACATCGCCAGCACGTCCGTACGCCGACAGCGTGCCCACACCGAGACCGACAAATCCCAATCTAACCGGCCCCTGACTTTGCTTCGCTTCGATGGCACGGCCTACGCCCGACGTTCGCGCGTAGTACGTACCGGGCTCCAGCCGGCTTGCCCCGATCGTCGGCTGTTCGCCGTGCAGGATTACGCCATGTAATAGGCGACGCACCTGGTGATCGCCCTGACCTTGTTCCTTAACACGCAGCGTGCCGTAGAAGTTTCGATGCATGTATACGACGTCGTCACGAAGAAATCCGATGTACTGGCTTCCAAACCAGGCGGTTGCCAGCGTCGCGACCACTGCCGGCCCGACCAACCAACGCGTCTTGCGCGCTACGAACACGGCGAGCGACGAAAGCAGCACAAGCGCCACGGGCAACTCGAAGTACGTCGGAAAAACGCGCGGCGCAACCAGGCCCACCAGCATGCCGCCGAGTGCGCCACCGAGAGAGATCGTCAAGTAAAAATGTGTCAGGTACCTCGGCACCGGTTTGCTCAACGCGAGCTCGCCGTTGCAGAAAAAGGCCGCCATCATCATGCCGACTGTGTACAGCGGGACTGCAAGACTAACGTCGAGCACGCCGCGGTTCGCCTCCAAGCCTGCTGCCATTGCCACCAGCAATAGCAGCGTAGGAAATAGAAACCAGGCGCGCTGGTACCAGCCACGCCCCTGACGTCCTTCAAAGGCCACGACGAAGCTCAGCAGATAAAGCGATAAAGGCAGCACCCACAGGAACGGTACCGATGCAATGTTCTCTGTGATGTGGCTTGTCGTCGCAAGCAACAGCACGGATCCAAGCGCGGCAAACGCCAGCCACAGCGCGTAATCGCCCAACCGGGGCGCCGGTCCCTCAGGGTCGACGGCCGCGGCGTCGGTATCAGCGTCGTTGACGTTCGCCGACTGCGACGCTTTCCACGCCGATGCAGCGCACGCGACTGCGAACAACGCGTACGCGACGCTCCAGACAATTGATTGCGCGTGCGACGTCGAAAACGGCTCGATCGCAAAGGGAAATGCGAGTAGCCCAACCAACGATCCAAAGTTCGACAACGCAAACAGCCGGTAAACCGACTTTTCGGGGAAGTGCGGCGCGACCCATTTTTGCAGCAGGGGGCCGGTCGATGACAACAGAAAGTACGGCAGCCCGATTGTCGCAAACAGCAGTACCACGATGCGCAGCGCCGCATCGGCCCCCGCCGCCGGTTTTAGTGCTTCGCTCGGGATGATCGGCAGAAACAACACGCTCACGACTAGCAGCGCGATGTGCAGACGCGCCTGCTGCTTAGGCGCGAGGTAACGTGTGGTCAGGTGGGAATACGTATATCCCGCCAGCAAAACCACCTGAAAGAACACGAGGCACGTGGTCCAAACAGCCGATGTTCCGCCAAACCACGGCAGGATCTGCTTGGCAATGATCGGCTGCACAAGAAATAGCAGAAACGCCGATAGCAGAATCGTGGAGGCAAAAAGCGGCATCGAATGGGGTTCGTGAAGGACCGAAATGGGGGATGAAAGGGCGCGTAGCGGCCCGAAAAGCGCGCGATTGTCTCACGCGTAGACGCTGCACCTTGGAAGGCGCGGTGCCCGCACGCTGCGCTGAGCTAATACAGCATCGAAGCAGGCCTTTTCAAAGGTCCGACACCTTCAAGCGATGGGGGTTTAACGCCGAAGAGCAGGTATGGACGGCTCCCTCCTTCGACTCGACGACGCCAACCAGCGCGCCGCTGAGCAAGGCGTCGCCCTCGATCACCTGCGACTTGGCTGGAGACCGATTGTTGGGCGCGATCGCCGCGTGCTCGGCGTGCGAATCGAGATTCGTCCAGCGACCAATACTGTTGAGACGTCGACGTCCGCGACAGGCGCCGTCATCGCTGCGTTGGCGGAGCAAACCACGTTACCCTCGCGAGGCGTCGTGGTGCTGGCACCGACGCCTCTATCACTGAATACCGAATTACAGGCAATCAGCGAATGGAGCGGCCGAGCCAAAGTGTTGCTCGAAATGGAGGCCGAAGCGCTGACCGCACGGCAACTGCCATTGGTCGAAGCCGCTCATCAAGCGGGCCAGAAATTCGTACTGCGGCAGACAAAGCAGCCGTTGCCGCGTGACACACGGCGGCTCTTCACGGCTGTCGTGGACTCCGACAGCGCCGGTTCGCACGATGCTGAACCGGCGCTATGGGTGCGAGACGTGCACTCGCGATCGGATGTTGAATCTGCGCTGTCACACGGAGCACAGGCGACGATTGGCTGGCCGCTCGATGAGCCGATGGTCGAACCGTCAGCCGGCCTTGAGCCGACGCGGCGTGCGGTCCTCGATATCGTGCGTCTGATTCAGGGGGATGCCGATGTGATGGCGCTGGAGCGCGCATTCAAGAATGAGCCGAGCCTGGCGTTGATGTTGCTGTCCGTCATCAACAGTGCAGCACTCGCGCCGACTGCCGCGCTGACTGCGCCGATCACGTCGCTGCGCCACGCGATTCTGGTGCTCGGCTACAAGCGCCTGGTTCGTTGGCTGGTACTGCTGCTCGGAGTGTCTGCAGCGAACACGCGCTCGATGCCGCTTATTTACATGGCTGTCCAGCGCGGGTTCTTTTTGGAAGCGTTGGCAGGACACGTAGGCGGCATGCGCGATGACCTGTTCGCAGTGGGTGCGTTCTCGTTGCTGCAACAAATTACCGGCCATTCGCACGAGCGCTTGTTCGCCTCGGCCGCACTACCGCGGCCCGTGCTGGACGCGGTGCGTGCCCATCAAGGTGCCTATGGCGTTTATCTCGCGCTGGCCGAGGTGATCGAGCGCGGTGACACGGTAGGTTCTGAGCGGGCCGCGCAGCTGGTTGGAGTGTCGATGGGCCAGATCAATGCCGCATTGTTGTCGTCCCTTGCCGCCGCCGATGCAGTGACGATGAATTAAGGCAGCTTGCTCAGTCCAGGCGTGCGCCGCTGCGCTTGATCACCGGTTGCCAGCGCGCGCGTTCGGTTCGCATAAACGCAGCGAACGACTCAGGCGTGCCGCCTTCAACTCGCCATCCGGCCGCCTCGATGCGAGACCTGACGTCGGGCATCGTAAAAATCGTGTTGATCTCTCGGTTGAGTTGATCAATACGCGCGCGCGGTGTGGCTACCGGTGCGACAAATCCATTCCACGCGATCGCTTCGAATCCATTGAAGCCGCTTTCGTGAATCGTCGGCAGCTCGCGTAAGGCAGGCCATCGTTCGCGACTGGTGACCGCGAGCAGTTTTATTCGTTTCGTCTGCGCGATCGGCAACAGCGTGGTCGGATTCGACATAACCGCGTGTACATCGCCCGCCGCAGTCGCCTGCACTGCGGGCGGTGCGCCGTTGAAAGGAATGTGGACCATAAACAATCCAGCGTCGGTCTTGAGCATCTCCATCGATAAGTGTGATGCGCTCCCGTTGCCGACCGATGCGTAGTTGAGCTGCCCAGGGCGCTGCCGCGCATAATCAATGAATTCGTTGAACGAGTTGACCGGTAGTGCGCTCGCGACTGCCAAGACATTCGGCGCGGTGCCGACGAGCACGATCGGCGCGAGATCCGTCGCCGGGTCATACGGAAGCTTGCTGTAAAGAAACGGCGCAGTTGCCAATGGACCGGTGAACGACAGTCCTATTGTTGCGCCATCGGGCGTCGACTTCGCGATCTCATTCGTGCCGACGGTACCTCCGGCAGCGGGTCGATTTTCGACGACGACCGCGTGACCGAGACGCTCACGCAGCTTGTCGGCGACGACGCGGCCCAGCACGTCGATGGATGAGCCAGGCGGCGCCGTCAGAATGATGCGCAGCGTGTGTATTGAAGAAAGCTGCGCGAAAGCCTGCGTCGTTGGCCCGCTGATTACTGCAGACGCTGAGGCGCAGAGCCATCGCCTGCGGCCGAAGCTAATCGAACTCACGCTGAAGCTTTATAAGACTAACCGCGTGCTACGGGTTTTCTGCTGCCGGTCCCGCGCACATTTTTGACTGCCGTTTTGCGAGTTGCAGCCGTCACCTTGCGTGCGCGTGTGCTCTTTTTCGCAGGCGACGGAGAAGTTGCACCAGCCACAACCGTTGCTCGAGCGCGTGTTTTTGACGGCGGTACGACAGGTGGCGTTTCAACGGCATCACCGTTGACTGCTTTGCCGCTGCCTTTAGGCACGGCGGCCGTCTTTGCTCCTGCCTTTGCAGCACGAGGCTCAAACTCGAATCCGGTCGTGCCATCGGGCTTTCGGATTAAGAACGCTGAAAATTTTCGACGCGTGCGATTTGAAACGAACCCACGCATCAGCTCGGTGCGTCCCTCATTGAGCAGCTTCGCCATCTGCGTGGCGTCGATCGGCTGCTGCAGGATCACTTTGCCTGAACGAAAGTCGCACCGCCGTTCGGACGTAGATCCGACACTGTTCTCGCACAGATACGACATTGGCTGTTCGAACACGCGGCCTGCGCATTTCGGGCATGCGCCGATCATCGTCGCACCGGAAAAGTCGATCGGATCCGAGCTGCCATCT
>DATEOP010000052.1:0-29399 GCA_035274065.1 Burkholderiaceae bacterium | reverse complement strand
GGGCCGGCCGCGCACTTGTTCGCGCTGCGCCAGAAGATTGCGTGCGAAGTACCACAGCGTGCTCAACTCGGCTGCGTGCGGCGAGTCGAACTGTCCGTCCCCTATCGTTGCTTCGGTGACGATCGCATCGAGGCGGTCGTGACGTAGATTGGTCTCGATGCGTAGCCGTTCCAAACGGGACTCGGTCGATAACACTTCGAATGTCAGCGGGTCGACGTCTACGTAGAGCGACATCACCGGCACGTCCCGGCCTTCGTTCAGTGACAGCGAGGCAATCCATTCCTCGGGAAGCATCGTGTACTTCAGGCCGGGCGCGTACACGGTTGACATACGGGCGCGAGCAACGGTGTCGATCGGATGGCCGCGCGGCAACACGGTCGCGGGCGCGGCGATATGAATGCCAACCCGCGTTCGATCCCCAACCGTCTGCACCGAAAATGCATCGTCGATCTCTGTTGTCGCACTGTCGTCGATAGAAAACGCGCGAGCGGGGGCCAACGGCAAATCGCCGGCGTTGGAAGGCGCAATCGCCTCTGTCGAGAACGCAGTGCCGCGAGGAAAGTGTTGCGCCAGAAAACTTTCGACGTGCCACTGATAGGGCGATGAGATCGCTCCGCATGCCAGCAGCAAACGTAGTGGCGTCATATGCGACTCGTTCGCCGCCTGCTCGAGCGCCTTCAACTCTGTGGAATTGCGATCAGGCCTGACAAGGAGCGTAACGGCCTGCTGGGCAATTACCTGCGGCGCGCGGCCCACCTTCAACTCGTCTACATACTTCTGGCGTAGCTCTTCCTGCTTTCGCTTGCGTTCAACTGCGGCGAGCGCCGCCTGCAGCGTTTCCGCGGGCGCAGGCCGATAGCGACCACGGCCCTTGCGATAAAAATATACGGGTGCGCTGTGCAATCGAAATAGCAATGCCGCCGCCTGCTCCGCGCTCGGCTCCGCGCCAAAATAGTCGCGCGCCAGTTCGACGAATCCAAAGTCATCCTGCGGCGCAACCTCCCACAGAAAATCTAGATCGATCAGTCCCGCTTGCGATTGAGCGCGCTCGATCAACTGCGCGGGCGCCGGCTCGGCAAAGCGAAGCAACACGTGCGAAGCCTTGACCTTCGTGCGCTTGCCACTCGGCAGTTCGACCTGATGCGAGGTGCCGGCATTCGCCATTTCGGTGCCCGCCTTGAACGCACCGTCGTCATCGAACAGCAGATGCATGCTCAGAGCTAGCCCGCGGGTATTTCGGGCTGAAGCGTCAAACCGTCAACCCACCGGAGACTTCAACGACGGCACCGTTGATGTATGACGCATCGTCGGAAGCAAGGAATGCGTAAACGTTTGCTACGTCCTCGGGCGTTCCTAGGCGGCGCAACGGAACGCGTTCGGTGAGTTGATCGAGCACTTTCTGCGGGATCGTGTCCAGAATGTGGGTCGCGATGAACCCCGGTGCGACTGCGTTACATCGAATTCCTTTCGGGCCCAATTCACGCGCCCAGGTCTTGACAAAACCAATGACGCCGAACTTGCTGGCGGCATAGTTGGTTTGTCCGAAGTTGCCGTAGATGCCGACGACGCTCGAAGCGTTCAATATCACGCCGCTGCCCTGCTTTAACATCGTCTCGAGAACGGCTTTGGCGCAGTTAAAAGTCCCCTTCAAATTCACATCGATCACGCGATCGAACTGCTCATCCGACATTTTTTGAAGGCGTGCGTCGATCGTAATGCCTGCATTGTTGACGAGCACGTCAATGCGGCCAAGGCGCTGCACCGCCGCTGTCGCCATCGCGTCGATCTGATCGCGCCTCGTCACATCGACCACGACGGCCTGAATCTCGCCAAAGGAAGCCAACTCTGCGACGCAAGCGTCGATAGAAGACCTATCGATATCGCACGCGATCACTTTGGCGCCTTCCTGCAAGTACTTCCGAGCGGTGGCATAGCCGATGCCTTGTGCTGCCCCGGTGATGATCGCAACCTTGTCTCGCAGCCGCTGGTTCACTCAAACTCCTCGCTCGATTCCACAGAATGAAAGCACATCGTCGACGTACTGCGCAAAGTCGGATAGCTCGTGATCACTGCCTTCGATCACGAGCTGGCGCGCACCATAATATTTGGCGACCATCATTCGGTAATTGATGACGGTATCGCCAGTGGCGGCAATCAAGAAGAAGCGCTCGGGGTTCGTAACCGGTGTCTCAAGCGAGCGCAATTCGTCGATGTACTCGGGGCGAAAATCGATCTCTTCGTTGCTGAAATAAACCGGCTGCCGTCCAATGTGGGCCTGCAGATCGCGCGCGGGAGTAACCGCCGGATTCAGCAGCACAGCGCGGCAGCCGAGTTTTTCAGCAACCCAGGTCGCGTAGTACCCGCCCAACGACGATCCGATCAGCGTTACATCTTCGGCACGTGGCGACCGGGAAGCGTAAAGCGCGAGCTGTGACGCCATGCGCGGCGAGGCGGGCAAGGCCGGGCATACGAACTGGTCCGCCAAGCCTCGACGCTGCATATGCTCGCGCAGAAGCTGTGCCTTGCGCGATTGCGGCGAAGATCGAAACCCGTGCAGATAAACAATCACGCAGCGCTTCTTGTGGAATCAACACGACCGGAAGAAGCAACGCCTTCTGCAGAACCTGCGGGCGAACCAGATAGTTTCTCGAGCAGTGTTGCGTGAATTCCACCAAAGCCGCCGTTGCTCATCACCACGACTAAGTCGCCCTTTCGAGAGTACGTGACGATCGCCCGGACCAATTCATCGAACTCCTCGTGCACCGTCGCTCTCGCGCCCAGTGGCGCCAGTGCTTCCTGAGCATTCCAATCGACTCCCGCCGAAAAGCAAAAGACGCGATCCGCTCCCACTAAGCTATCGGCCAGGCGCGCGTTCATCGCTCCGCGTTTCATCGTATTCGAACGCGGTTCGAACACCGCAATGATTCGTGTTTGCGGATGCGATGCACGCAGCGCCGATATCGTCATCTCGAACGCAGTCGGGTGGTGTGCGAAGTCATCGATCACCGTGACGCCACCTGACGTACCACGCACTTCGAGACGACGCTTGACGCCACGAAATCCGGCCAGCGCATCGAGTGCGTCTCTACCCCGCACACCCACGTGATCCGCAGCCGCAATCGCAGCGAGAGCATTCATGCGATTGTGGTGTCCTGCCAGCGCGAGCTGGAGGGTTCCGAACCGGTCATCGCCGCCTGACACATCGAACGTTTCGCGGTCGATCCGCCAGTCACCGCCGTCGCCGAACGTCTGCAATTCCGACCAGCAGCCGCGCTGCAAGACGCGCGCGATAGGCTGATCCTCCGCGTTCGCAACGATGCGCGCGGTAGCGGGCAGCGTGCGGATCAGGTGATGAAATTGCACTTCAATCGCGGCCAGATTCACAAAAATATCGGCGTGATCGTATTCCAGGTTATTGAGAACTACGGTGCGCGCGCGATAGTGTAGAAATTTTGACCGCTTGTCGAAAAATGCAGTGTCGTATTCGTCGGCTTCAATAACGAAGTGTCGACCGGTGCCGAGTCGCGCCGAGCGCCCAAAATCGCCGGGAACACCACCGATCAGAAAACTGGGTTCAAGACCTGCTTGTTGCAAAATCGTCGCGAGCATCGCGCTCGTCGTTGTCTTTCCGTGCGTACCAGCAACCGCAAGCACATGTCGATCACGAAGGATGTTGTCGGCCAGCCACTGCGGTCCTGATACATAGCTGTCACCACGATTCAGAATCGCCTCCATCAGCGCGTTTCCGCGCGTGACGACATTCCCAATCACCCAAACGTCAGGTGCTATCGAAAGCTGGTCGGCGCCATAACCCTCGATCACCCGTACGTTGGCCGCGGCGAGCTGGTCGCTCATCGGCGGATACACATTTACGTCGCAACCACTCACGACGTGACCGGCCGCCTGCGCAAGTTGCGCAAGGCCGCCCATGAAGGTTCCGGCGACGCCGAGAATGTGAAGGTGCAAGCGAGCGGCTGTTGGCGCTAACGAAGCGAAGGGCGCGGATTGTAATCGTCGTTTGCCGCGACTTTGCCGATAAACTCACTCAATGGCTGCGAATGATCTTAGGACCGAACTCGCGGCAACCGCCGCTCGGCTAATCGCCGAAGAAGGTTGCGAGTACAGCCAAGCCAAGCGCCGCGCCGTACAGGAACTCTTAGGCGACCATGTGCGCCGCTCGACAATGCCTGACAATCATGAGGTCGAGCATGAGCTGCGCCGCTATCTAAGGCTCTTTGGTGGTGAAGCGCACCGCGCTCTGCTGGCCGCGCTTCGCGGCGTTGCCGCCGAGACGATGCAAACGCTGCAGCAGTTCGACCCGCATCTGATAGGTGCCGTCTTAAATGGCACCGCGACTGAGCATTCGGACATCCACCTGCAGTTATTCGTCGACAGCGCAAAGGACGTCGAGCTACGCCTGATAAATCTCGGCATCGATTTCGATGTCGACGATGGTGATAGCGGCGACGATCGCCCGGCCGCGCTCGAGCGCTTGAACTTCGTCGTTCCCGCCAACGTAGTTCCGGCGACACGTCAGCACAGGATCGGCGTGCGGCTCCATATATATGAGCGTGATGCGATCAGAGTTGCCTCCCCCCATCGACGCGACGCCATTGGCGAGGCCGATATGCACCCAATCGAGGCAACGGGGCGCGCAAACCTCAAATCCCTGCGGCGCCTGATCGACGAGTCGCCCCAATAGAACACCTCGCCCACACCTGATTTCTACCTTTTTGCGCTGGACAGTCAACTATAAAAAGCGGACACTTCGCGGCTTCTTACGTCTTCATGCCCTAAATTCACTGATTTTCACGCAACCAGCAGTTCTGTTCTCCCCCCGAGGCGCGTACGTGGCTGATCACATTCTGGTAGTTAACGGGCCTAGCCTCAACTTGCTGGGAACACGCGAGCCGGCATTGTATGGACGTCAAACGCTGGCGGACATCGAGCGCGAACTTGTTGCGATCGCCCAGGAAAAGAAAGCGGTTGTAGAGTTCTTTCAGAGCAACCATGAAGGCGCGATGATCGATCGCATCCATCTGACGCGCACCGACCGCACGGACTTCATCATCATTAATGCGGGCGCCTTCACCCATACCAGCGTCGCGCTGCGTGACGCGCTCGCCGCCGTCTCACTGCGCTTCATCGAAGTTCATTTGTCGAATGTGCATCGCCGCGAAGATTTTCGACATCAGTCATACCTTGCCGACCTTGCAGTGGGCACCATCGTTGGCCTGGGTGCGTCGGGATACCGATACGCTTTGGATTTCGCGCTGAACGCTCCGGCTTCGGCGTGACATGCGATCGCCATGGACCTCAGAAAACTAAAAACCCTGATTGATCTCGTTGCCGACTCGGGCATCGCCGAACTCGAGGTCACCGAGGGCGAAGATCGCGTTCGGATAGCGAAATTCAGTCCCGCGCCAGCCGCAGCTGCCACGACCGTCACGACGGTGCCTGTCGTGGCTCCGCTCGGAAACGCAGTGAATGGGACAAACGCTCAGCCGCCGAGCGAGCCCGAAGGTCACGTCGTAAAGTCTCCGATGGTCGGGACGTTTTATCGGTCTCCGAGTCCCGGTGCCGCATCCTTCATAGAGCTCGGCCAGACGGTCAAACCCGGAGACACGCTGTGCATTATCGAAGCGATGAAGCTGCTGAACGAGATCGAAGCGGAGGTTGGAGGCACAGTCAAGCAAATCCTGGTCGAAAATGGCCAACCTGTTGAATACGGCCAACCTTTGTTTGTCATCGAATAGTTGGCCATTTGATGAAGGCTAACGTGAGCAAAGTGAGTATTACGTTCGCGAATGTGGTCAGCCGGTGAAATTCGGCCAACCGCTGTTCATCATTGAATAAGAACGATCCAGAAACACACTCCGCAGCTTTGCAGCCGCGGACTTTCCTGCGGCTATGTTCAAAAAGATTCTGATCGCCAATCGTGGTGAGATTGCTCTTCGAGTGCAGCGCGCTTGCCGCGAGATGGGCATCAGCACGGTCGTCGTGCATTCAGAAGCAGATACCGATGCGAAGTACGTCAAGCTTGCCGACGAATCGGTGTGTATTGGGCCGGCAGCGTCTAAAGACAGCTACCTGAACATTCCAGCAATCATCAGCGCAGCGGAGGTCACAGATGCGGAAGCCATTCACCCAGGCTACGGCTTCCTGTCCGAAAACGCTGACTTCGCAGAGCGCGTCGAAAAGAGCGGCTTTTCGTTTATTGGCCCGCGGCCGGAATCAATTCGCGCCATGGGCGACAAGGTCTCAGCCAAGCTGGCGATGGTGGCCGCAGGAGTGCCGACCGTTCCTGGATCGAACGGTGCATTGCCCGACGATCCGCGTGAAATCGTCAAGGTCGCACGCGCGGTGGGATATCCAGTCATCATCAAGGCGTCTGGCGGTGGAGGTGGTCGTGGCATGCGTGTGGTGCATACCGAAGCCGCATTGATCAACGCCGTCAACATGACCCGACAAGAGGCCAACGCAGCATTCGGAAATCCGGCCGTGTACATGGAGAAATTCCTGGAGGACCCCAGGCACATCGAGTTCCAGGTGATAGCCGATCAGCATCGCAATGCCGTGTGGCTCGGTGAGCGTGATTGTTCGATGCAGCGGCGTCACCAGAAAGTGATCGAGGAAGCGCCTGCACCCGGCATCAATCGCCGGATGATCGACAAGATGGGCGATAAGGTGGTGGAAGCTTGCAAAAAACTCAACTACCGCGGTGCAGGAACGTTCGAGTTTTTGTTCGAGGGTGGCGAGTTCTACTTCATTGAAATGAACACTCGCGTCCAGGTCGAGCACCCGGTAACGGAGATGGTGACTGGCATCGACATCGTGCAGGAGCAAATACATGTTGCTGCCGGCGAGAAGCTGCGCATGCGCCAGCGAGACATCGAGCAGAAAGGTCACGCGATCGAATGCCGCATCAACGCTGAGGATCCGGAGCGCTTTACGCCGTCACCGGGACGGATCACCGCCTGGCATCCGCCGGGCGGACCCGGGGTTCGCGTCGATTCGCACGCCTATACCGGATACTTCGTGCCGCCCAATTATGATTCGATGATCGGCAAGGTGATTTGCTACGGCGACACGCGCAACCAGGCGCTGGCACGTATGCGTATTGCGATGTCCGAAATGGTTGTCGAGGGTATCAAGACCAACATTCCGCTGCATCGCGAGCTGTTAATCGATGAAAAGTTCGTGCTCGGAGGCACGAGCATCCATTACTTGGAAAAGAGGCTGGCGGCGCGGCATTCAGCCTAGCGCTCGTCGTGTTGGTTGAAATCACGCTGACCGCCGTTGATGCGGCCGAAGCATTGGCCGACGCACTCCTCGAACACGGCGCGCTATCGGTGTCGATTGAAGACGCGAGCGCCGGCACCCTCCATGAACAACCGCTCTACGGGGAGCCTGGTTTCCAGCCTGCTCAGCCCGCATGGGCACGAAGCACGCTACGCGTGCTGGTGGAAGACGACGACGCGGATGCGATGATCGAAGCGGCGTGTGCAGCGACGCAAAGCGAGGCCACCGTCGAGACGCGCGTGCCGGTACAAAGCACGGATTGGGTGCGTCAGTCGCAGTCGCAGTTCCCGCCAACTCGGATCAGCGAGCGGCTATGGATTGTTCCGAGCTGGCATGCGCCGCCGGACAAGCACGCCTTGGTCGTGCGCCTCGACCCCGGCATCGCTTTCGGCACCGGCACGCACCCAACCACGCGTCTGTGTCTTGCCTGGCTTGACGCGACACTGTCCCCCGGCGCGAGTGTGTTGGACTATGGCTGCGGCTCGGGAATTCTGGCGATTGCCGCGGCCAAGCTCGGTGCTCGGACGGTTGTGGGAGTTGACATCGATCCGCAGGCGCTGGCAGCGGCGCGCGAGAACTCGCGCGCGAACGGAGTCGACGCCAGTTACACTGACTTGCACGGATTTAGCCAAACTGCAATCACCTTCGACGTCGTGGTAGCCAACATTCTTTCGAACCCGCTTAAGCTGCTGGCACCTCTTCTAGCTGCTCGCGTCGCGCCGCGCGGCTCACTCGTACTTTCCGGCGTTCTTGAGCGCCAGGCCGAGGAAGTGATTGCCGCATATCGGAGCGCGGACACCACGCTGGCGCTCTCGGTCTGGCAGTCGGATGACGGATGGGTGTGTCTGGTGGGATCACGTTAGCGTATGGCGCTCGCAACCAAGTGCCCCCAATGCGCCGCGCTGTTCCGGGTCGTTGCGGACCAGTTGAAATTGCGCGGCGGTCTCGTCCGTTGCGGTCAATGTCGTGCTGTATTCGACGCGATCGGCAGCCTCACCTATGTTGACGACACCGCCCTGGCACAGACGCGCACAATTACCGCACTTACTCAACCGCTGGCCAAGCCAGCAGCCGCAGCAACGCCGCAGAGCTCGCGTAGCCAATCGGCACCCGCTGCCGCACCGCCGGCTACACGGCGAGGTCCGCGCACACGTCCGGCGCCTGCCAACACCAGTGCCGGCAAGCACACGCTCGGCCCTGCAACCACGCTGCGGATCGCGCCGACGGCTCCAGCGACGCTGGCTAATGCCTCGTTGCGTCGCTCGGCGCCATTGCCCTCGACATCGATAGATCGCAACCAAGCTGAGACGAAGCGTGAAGCACAAGCCAAGCGCGAACGCTCGTTCCAGGAACAGGCCGAGGCGGTCCTCGGTGTTCCGACGTTGATCGCGCCCGGAGGCCGCGAGCGGGTCGACGCTTCGTCAATCATTGACGGTATAGAGGTCATTGAGCTGGCCGCGTTGCCGCGAGAAACCGAAGCCAGTCCAGCCCCACCGACGCGCGCCCCGGTACCGGAGCAAGAACCGGAGTTCATTCGCAGTAATCGATCACGTGCTCGACGTGGCTTCTCGATCATCTTCGGTGGAGGCTCAATGCTGCTTGCGGCGCTTATGGCTTTGCAGCTTGCTGTTATCTATCGCTCCGAGCTGCTGGCGAGTGCTCCGCAGGCGCGCAATGCGCTCATGCAGATATGCGCAGTGTTCGGATGCACGGTAGGCTGGCCGACTCAGGTGGACCAGCTGGCTGTCATCGGAAGCGAGTTGCAAGCAATCCCTGGCACCGACGTGCTGGAGTTGACGGCAGTCATTCGAAACCGTGCTCCGTTCAGGCAGGCGCTGCCGGCCGTAGAGGTTACGTTAACTGATGCGCTCAACCGCCCCATCGCACGCAAGGTGTTCTCGCCTGCCGACTATCTGGCGGCAGCGGGCGAACCGTCATCGCGCATCGACGACGGTCTGGGAAGCGGCAGCGATTACACAATTCGCTTGTTTTTCGAAGCGCGCGGCGTGCAGGCTGCGGGATTTCTGGTTTATCCGTTCTTCATATAAATAGAAGTAGCCGTCTTCCAACCGCACACGCCCCGTGAGCTTATTGATCTGCGGTTCGATCGCGTACGACTCGATCATGGTGTTTCCGGGTCGTTTTGCCGACCATATTCTTCCGCACCAGGTGCACATCTTGAACGTTGCCTTCCTTGTGCCGGAACTACGGCGTGAATATGGTGGCTGTGCAGGCAACATCGCCTACAACGTCAAGTTACTGAATGAAGAGGCGTGGCCGATGGCAACGGTCGGCGACGACTCGCAGCCTTACCTGGACCGCCTCGATAGATTGCAGATCAGTCGGCGCTTCGTCCGCAAGATTGACGGCAGCTTCACCGCGCAGGCGTTCATCACGACGGACGTTGATAACAATCAGATCACCGCATTTCATCCGGGTGCGATGTCCGACTCACATCAAAACGAGATTCCCGGCGACGGCTCGGTCAAGCTGGGCATCGTTGCGCCTGACGGACGCGAGGGCATGCTGCAGCATGCTGCACAGTTCGCGGAGCGCGGCATTCCGTTCGTATTCGATCCAGGGCAAGGATTGCCGATGTTTTCGGGCGAAGAGCTGCGATGGTTTATCGACCGCGCGAGCTACGTCGCAGTCAACGATTACGAAGGCAAGATGCTGAGCGAGCGTACCCAACTCTCGCTGGCAGATTTGGCACGCAAAGTACAGGCGCTGGTCGTGACGCACGGCGCCGCAGGGTCCCGGATACATGTCGACGGAAATGTCTTGCAGATTCCTGTCGCGCCAGCTCGCGAATTGCTCGATCCGACTGGATGCGGCGATGCCTACCGCGCCGGCCTGCTGGTAGGTATCGCGCGTCAGATGGATTGGGAGACGACCGGCAAATTAGCGGCGACGATGGGGTCGATAAAAATCGAGCGCTCGGGCGGCCAAAACCATACGGCTGACTGCGACTCGATCTCAGAAAGATTTAACGAAGCGTTCGGGTATCGACCCTGGTGATTCAGATTCTCGCAACCACCATTTGCAGCACGTAAACGCCCAGCAGCAGCACCAGCGGTGACAGGTCGAAGCCGCCGACCGGCGGCAGCATGCGCTGAATCGGCGCAAGCAGTGGTCGCAGCAACATTCCAAGTGCCGGCGCAAATGGCGCGTGCGGGTTGACCCAGCTGACGATTGCGTAAATGATCGTAATCCACACGACGACATTGAGCGCCCAGACGACGAGCTGCCGCAGAGCCGCCAGCAGGACGAACTCAAAGCTGCCGTCGGCGCCAATCATCTGCCGTATCGCAATGACCACGAGCAGCGTGACGACGAAGGCAGCCAAAAGCGATGCCCAATCCACTCGCCCCCGGGCGGGCAATACCCGGTGCAGCGGCCGGACTAGCCAACCGGTCAGCGCAACAACAAACTGCACCACCGGATTGCGCAGCGGCATCCCAATCGCGTGAATCCAGACCCGCAGGATCAGCAAGCCCACAAGCAACGAACCGAGAACGTCGAGCAGAAACCGAGCGATATCGATAAGCAGCATCAGTGCTTCGCAACGGAGGTGGATGGGCCAGGTCTCGGATTCTAAGCGGCGGATACACACGCACGAAGAATTGATCGCGCGATCCAAAGAAAAAGGGCGCCGATTGCGGCGCCCTTGCCAAAAGGCAATTTAAAACCGCTTGCTAAGGCCGGCTGCCCGTCGGGAAGGGCCACGCTGCTGCGGGATTCAGTGCGGTTTTTGCACCGGGCGCAGCGGCGGTAGAAGGAGCAGCAGGTGTCGGCATCGTTGCGGGCCGTGATGCGGTCCTCGTCATCGACGGCGAAGCTGGTTTGCGCGCGGCCGACTTTTTCACAGCCTTTTTAGGCGCTGCCCGCTTCTTGCCAGCCCGTTTCGCTTTCTTGGCTGACTTCTTTGACGATTTCTTCGCCGACTTCTTAGCAACTTTCCTAGCTACTTTTTTTTTTGCAGCCTTCTTGGCTGCACGCTTCTTAGTCGACTTTTTAGCTGCTGGTCGCCGCTTTTTGGAAGCTTTTTTGCCTGATTTTTTCGCCGATTTCTTGGCGGATTTCTTAGCTGATTTTTTCTTCATAGCCATGATGAATCTCCTTCGATGCACGTTAGTGCGGAGGTTGGGAAGGAAACCCGCTGGGCTGCCATTGAGGCAAAACCCGTCGGGCTATTCATCGGCGCATGCAGATGCTCTGTCGCCGCGACACCCCCAGAAATGCGTTTGTGTTTCCGCAAATCCGAGAAATGCGCGGAACGGGCAGCGCACTGACCGCTGACGCTGATGAATTCGGCACGGCGCGCGCGAATAACACGCGCGCGCAAGAAAAACGCCGGAACGAAGCCGGCGTCTTGACGATGGGGAGTTACAGAGGAAAAAGAGCCACAAGACCGGGATGTCTTGGCGCCAGTTTGCGTAGGTGCTCTTGGACTGTGTGGTTGCGTAATCAATTCAGTGATCAATCGCCGTTTGTCAAATGCCGCAAATAACAAACTGATTGAACAGTTAAACAATGGATCGCGTTTTACGCGCAAAATTATTTCATCGCAAGAATTTTTTGCGGCGAACATCGATTTGTGTGCGATTTGTTCCACTGTTCAATAGATCAACGCACGCTTTGCAGATCGCGCGCGGCGTTCAACGTTGTGATCGTCATCGTTTGCTTCATCTGATCACGCTAGTCCCAACTTAACGCACCACCGCTTTGATACTCGAGCACTCGTGTTTCGAAAAAGTTGCGTTCCTTTTTCAGATCGATCATCTCGCTCATCCAAGGGAACGGGTTTTCTTCCTGTCGAAAGAGCGTTTCGATGCCGATCTGCTGCGCGCGGCGGTTGGCGATGTAGCGCAAATAGCCCTTGAACATCGGGGCGTTGAGCCCGAGCACTCCGCGCGGCATTGTGTCTTCGGCGTAGGCATATTCGAGCTCGACGGCCTTGCGAAACAACGCGCGCACCTCCTCCCGAAACGGCACCGTCCATAGCTGCGGGTTCTCGAGCTTGATCTGGTTGATCAGATCGATCCCGAAATTGCAGTGCATCGACTCGTCGCGCAGGATGTACTGGTACTGCTCCGCGGCACCGGTCATCTTGTTTTGCCGCCCGAGCGCCAGGATCTGCGTAAATCCGACGTAGAAGAACAGTCCTTCCATCAGGCACGCGAAGACGATTAGGCTCTTCAGCAGCGCCTGGTCACTTTCGGTCGTGCCGGTCGTGAAGTGCGGATCGGTCAGCGTGTCGATAAACGGGATCAGGAACTCGTCCTTGTCGCGAATCGAGCCGACCTCGTGGTAGGCGTTGAAGATCTCGCCCTCCTCCAGGCCCAGAGACTCGACGATGTACTGATACGCGTGCGTGTGAATCGCTTCCTCGAACGCCTGCCGCAACAAAAACTGCCTGCATTCCGGCGCGGTGATGTGACGATAGGTGCCAAGAACGATATTGTTGGCCGCAAGCGAGTCGGCGGTGACAAAGAAGCCGAGATTGCGTTTGACCAGGCGCCGTTCGTCCTCGGTCAGTCCGTTCGGGTCTTTCCACAACGCGATGTCGCGCGACATGTTGACTTCCTGCGGCATCCAATGGTTCGCGCAGGTCGCCAGGTACTTTTCCCACGCCCATTTGTACTTAAACGGGACAAGTTGATTAACGTCGGTGCGCCCGTTGATGATGCGCTTGTCCGCCACATTGACTCGGCGCAATTCGGGCGCGATCGGCTCGGCGGACGCAAGGTCGGATTCGTGCAGCCGCAAAGCGACCGTCGGCACGGACGCAATGTTTTCTTCCCAGGCGAGCGCACTCATTGGCATGCCTCGCAATCGGAAAACGCAGCGTCGCCTGGCTTCAGCATGCATACCTGACCGTCCAGCTTCGCTACGTTGGTTGACGCATCGGTGGGAACAGCATTTAAATGGCCGGTGTTGGTTGTCGACTTTTCAGCGTGCGTCGCGCCAACGGTGCGCAGGTAATACGTCGTTTTCAGCCCACGTCGCCATGCAAGTCTGTAGGTCTCGTCGAGCTTCCTACCAGAGACCCCCTCCATATATATATTGAGCGACTGCGCCTGGTCGATCCACTTCTGGCGCCGGGCGGCGCATTCGATCAACCACGTAGGATCGATTTCGAACGCCGTGGCGTACAACTTGCGCACTTCGGCCGGGACGCGCTCGCTCTTGGCAAGCGAGCCGTCGTAGTATTTCAATTCGTGAACCATCACCTCGTCCCATACCCCCAGCGCCTTCAGGTCGCGCACCAGGTACTCATTAACGACGGTGAATTCACCGGAGAGGTTCGACTTGACGAAGAGGTTCTGAAACGTCGGCTCGATGCAGGCATCCACACCCACGATGTTCGAAATGGTCGCCGTTGGTGCGATCGCAACGCAATTTGAATTGCGCATGCCGTGCTGCTTGATCCGGGCGCGCAAAGCCTTCCAGTCCATTGAAGAGCTGGCATCGACGTCTACCAAGGCAAGCGCTTGGTCCCCCTGCAGATGACCCCTCTGTTCCTTAAGCAACTCGAGCGAGTCCTGCGGCAAGACGCCGCGGTCCCACAATGACCCGGCAAATGATGAATACTGGCCTCGCTCTTGGGCGAGCTCGGTAGAAGCCCAATATGCGTAGTAGCAGGTGGCCTCCATGCTGCGATCGGCAAACTCGACCGCCTCGTTTGATGCGTAGGGAACGCGCATCATGTGCAGGCAGTTCTGAAAACCCATGATCCCTAGGCCGACCGGGCGATGTTTGACGTTCGAATTGCGCGCTTTGTTGACAGCGTAATAGTTGATGTCGACCACGTTATCGAGCATGCGCATCGCCGTGCGAATGGTCTTTTTCAGTTTTATGTGGTCCAGCTCGAACCCACCATCACCCGCCGGCTTCATGTGAGCGGGCAGGTTGACCGACCCGAGATTGCAGACCGCGATCTCGGTATCAGAGGTGTTGAGCGTGATTTCAGTACACAGGTTCGAGCTATGGATCGTGCCGACGTGCTGTTGCGGCGAGCGAAGGTTGCACGCATCCTTGAACGTGATCCACGGGTGTCCGGTTTCAAACAACATGGAAAGCATCTTTCGCCACAGGGCGGGCGCCGAGATCTTCTTGAAAAGCTTCAACTCGCCGCGCGCGGCTTTTTCCTCGTAACGGACGTAGGCTTCTTCGAAGGAGCGGCCGGTGCGCTCGTGAAGATCGGGGCAGTCCGATGGCGAAAACAGAGTCCATTCGCCACCTTCGAACACGCGCTTCATGAACAGATCCGGAATCCAGTTCGCGGTGTTCATGTCGTGTGTGCGCCGGCGATCATCGCCCGTGTTCTTGCGAAGCTCTAGAAACTCCTCGATGTCGAGGTGCCAGGTCTCGAGATAGCAACACACTGCGCCCTTGCGCTTGCCGCCCTGATTCACGGCGACCGCGGTGTCGTTAACGACCTTTAGAAATGGCACCACTCCTTGACTTTTGCCATTGGTACCTTTGATGTGGCTGCCTAGCGCGCGCACAGGCGTCCAGTCGTTGCCCAGCCCGCCGGCGTACTTGGCGAGCAGTGCGTTTTCCTTGATCGCCTCGTAGATACCGTCCAGATCGTCGCCGACAGTCGACAAGTAGCACGACGAGAGTTGTGAGTGCCGCGTGCCGGCATTGAACAGCGTCGGCGTGGAGCTCATGAAGTCGAAGCTCGACAGCACTTCGTAGAACTCGATTGCACGGGCTTCGCGCTCGATTTCGTTCAGCGCGAGTCCCATAGCCACGCGCATGAAAAAAACCTGTGGTAACTCAAATCGTCGACCGTCGTGGTGCAGGAAGTAACGGTCGTATAACGTCTGCAGTCCCAAATACGTGAAGCTCAAGTCTCGACGCGCATTGAGGGCCGCGCCAAGCCGCTTCAGGTCAAACTGGCCAAGACGCTCGTCCAGCAGGCCGGCCCCGATACCGTGTTTGATCAAGCGCGGAAAGACTTCGGCGTAGCGTCCCTGCATCTCAGCTTGTGTGACCTCTTCACCCAGTACTTCGCGGCGCACTGTATGCAGCAACAGCCGCGCGGTCACCGCCGAGTACGCAGGATCCTTCTCGATCAGCGCACGCGCCGCCAGGATCGCTGACTTGTAGACCTCATCCAGCGGAACTCCGTCGTACAAGTTCTTGACCGTCTCGGACAACACCGCGGCCGGCGTCACATAGTCGGCCAAGCCATCGCACGCGGCGCGAACGATCGCTTCGACCCGCGGCATATCCAGCGGGACTTTGACACCGTTTTCGAGCATCGTCAGCGTCGGTGCCGTTGGAATCGAGCGCGTTGCGTCTTTCGCACGTTCTTGCGCGCGCTTCTCGCGGTACAACACGTAGGAGCGAGCGACGTCGTGGGCGCCGTCGCGCATCAGCGACAGTTCCACTTGATCCTGTACGTCCTCTATATGAAAGGTGCCGCCTGCAGGTAACCGGCGCAGCAGCGCGCGCACTGTGCTTTCGGTCAACTTCTCCACCTGCTCGCGCACTGCAGCCGAGCCTGCACCCTGGCCTCCGCGCACTGCGATAAATGCCTTCGTCATTGCCACCGCAATCTTCGACGGTTCAAACGAAACAACAGATCCGTTGCGGCGAATGACCTTGTAATCGCGAAACGATGTGGCGTTCACTGCACTGATTCCCACAGCGACCGGCTTCAACTCCTGCGAAAAATCGTGAGCGCTCGTGGCGGCCGCGCCCCCTGACGCGGACGCGTGCGCTATCTCCTGAAACTGCATATCACCCCCGATTCGAATTGCGGCCTGCATCCGCTATGCCCCATCACGCGAAATCAAATCTCGTTCGCGCGAACGCACATCGTCAATGCAAACACCACTAGTTCTAGTCGCTGACTTCAACGTCCGGACCACCGCTGATCAGCGCACAGCGCTCCGAATGCCGCACACTGCCTTGCTGACGAAGCCGCCGACCACACTGCCTGTTGACGTCCTGCTTGGGCAAAGGTGTACAACATCTTGTATGTCTTCGTTCATCTATCACTACGAATAGTGGACGCATCATATGCGCAGAATTTTTGAAACTCAACAAGTGTTGATGGCGCATCGCATCGAAAATGCGTCGCGCGCTAGCGGCGAAGGCAACTGTCAGGCGGGTGGAAGAGAAACGGTCGACGGAACGTCGAGTCGGCCCCAGTCAAAAAATGGACCAGGATCTGTCTTCCGATCCGGAGCGATGTCGCAGTGTCCGCGCACCGCGTTGATGGGATAAGCAGTTAGCAACGCACCGATGACTGAGTTCAGTGCCGTGTATTGCAGGTCGGAAAACAGCTCGAAGTCAGTGCCCTCGACTTCGATACCGACCGAAAAGTCATTGCAAGCTGCGCGACCCTCGAAAAGCGAAACGCCTGCGTGCCACGCTCGGTCCCTAAAAGAAACAAATTGCGTCACCCCACCGTCGCGCTCGACCAGAAGGTGGGCAGATACGCGCAATCCAGCCAGCTGACCGAAATATGGATCGACGGAAACGTCAAGCGCGTTCGTGAACAGGCGGGATATGTGGCCGCCACCGTAGTGGCCAGGCGGCAGGCTGATGTTATGAACGACGATTAGCTGGATCGCACTATCGGGTGGCCGCGCGTCAAAGTTTGGCGAATCGATACGACAAACGCCTTCCACCCAGCCGTCGGAACGGACAATCACTTGATACCTAGACGTTGCATCCGATAGCGCAGTTGTCGAAACGTGATGCCGAGCAGCTGGGCAGCCGCGGTACGGTTGTAGCGCGTCTTGGCGAGCGCAGAGCGAATCGCATCGCGCTCCAGGGAATCGAGGTAAGCGGCCAATGAGGTTGGAACTCCGTCGACGACCTGGAAGTCGAGCACTGCGGAGGTTGGGAATTCTTCAGCGGGCTCCGGCAGCGGCACCGCTGCTTCTTCGACGGAGATCGGCTCGGCATCGATCGGTGCGTCGCGCTCCGCATCGGGCAGCATCAAATCGTCCGCCGTCAACACGTCATCCCCGGCGAGTGCGACAGCTCGCTCCAGAATGTTCTCGAGCTCGCGCACGTTGCCCGGAAAGCTATAACTCTTCAGGGCTGCGACAGCAGCCGGTGACAATTGTGAGCGCCGCGATCCCGCGCGTTCTGAGATTCGCGCCAGAATCGATTCCGCGAGCAGCGGGATGTCATCCAACCGCTCGCGCAACCCGGGAACGCGCAGCTCGATCACATTCAGTCGATAAAACAAATCCTGTCTGAATCTTCCGGCAGTGACCAGCGCACCGAGATCCTGATGCGTGGCACTGACGAGCCGCACATCCACCGGCTCCTCGACCGAAGCGCCCACCTTACGTACTCGACGCTCCTGGATAGCGCGCAGCAATTTGACTTGCATTGCGAGCGGCAGCTCAGCGACTTCGTCAAGGAAGAGCGTCCCCCCGGCTGCGGCCTGAAAAAAACCTTCCCGATCGCGCTCGGCGCCGGTGAAGGCGCCCTTTCGATAACCGAAGAACTCGGCCTCCATCAGCGTCTCCGGAATCGCTCCGCAATTGACCGCGATAAATGGCTGCTGGCTCCGGCTCGACGAGTCGTGGATCGCACGTGCCGCGAGCTCTTTGCCGCTGCCGGACTCGCCCCGAATGGCCACCGGTGCCATGCTTCGCGCGAGGCGACCGATCATCGAACGCATTTGCTGCATCACCGGGGTGTTCCCGGTCAAGCGCGCCAGCGAGTTGGCGTCGTTCGACTTTGGCGCGGCGGCCGTTTCGGCACTCGAAGGAGCTTCGCGCACGGCCGAGCGGACGAGCATGCGTAACTGATCGATATCAACCGGCTTGGTCAGATAATCGAATGCACCTGCTTTTAAGGCTGCTACGGCATTTTCGGCGCTACCGTACGCAGTGATCACCGCGATAGGCGGGCCGGCCGATGCCGACACGTGCCGTACCAGATCGAGTCCGGTGCCATCTGCTAATCGCATGTCCGTCAGACAGAGCGAGTAGGTATTACGCGCCAGTAACGCTCGCGCGCCCCCGACCGACTCGGCCGTGTCAACGTCGAGCCCAAGCCGCACCAGCGTCAGCGATAACAATTCGCGCAGATCAGCTTCGTCATCCACCACCAGCACGGCTGGCAGCCTGCGTTGCATTGGCGTGGCAGGCGTTGATTCGGAGCCGACGGGGGAGTTCATTTGGCGCTTCGCTCGCAGTGCTCGTCAACGGTCAATCAACATTTATCGAATAGGAAGCGTGTCAAGAAAGCCTTGTTGCTCGTTGCCTACCATCGCACCGCCGCCAAATCGAAGCAGGAATCCGTAGCGCGACGAACCGTCGACCTCACGCCGCGAGGAATACGACAGCACCGCGCGATTCGTAACGCAAAACTCGCGCGCCAGATAAAGCCCAAGCCCGGTTCCTTGCGAGCGCGTCGTAAAAAATGGCTCGAACAGCGCAGCTCTCGCATCGGCCGGTACACCCACTCCATCATCGAGCACCCAAAGCTGCGCCCGATCCTGTTCCGGCGCACGCTCGATCTGAATATCGACCGACTTTGGTCCTCCGGTTGCATAGCGCAGTGCATTGTCGACCAGGTTATAAAGCACCTGCCGTAGATGTGATTGCTCGAATTTCACTCGCAGTCCGGCCTCTGATTCAAGCTGAATCGTCGTCGGAGCGAGCGCGCGGTCCCGGATGAACTCGGCTAGGAAGTGCTGCACGAATTCGCCGATATCGATCTCGTCTCCCAGCGGAGGCTCGCGGCGCGCCACGCGCAACACGTCTTCGACAAGTCGATTGAGTCGTTGGGTGTTTTCACGAACGATGCCTGCCAAGCGCGTTAAAAGCGGATCCGCGGTGTCCTCGCCCATCAACTGGCCGGCATGACTGATCGCTGCGAGCGGGTTGCGAATTTCGTGGGCGATCGATGCCGTCAGGCGGCCCATTGCGGCGAGCTTCAATTGCTGAGCACGATCTTCCACGTCACGTACATCCTCGATAAAGATGACAAACTCTTCGTCGGAACCTGACGTTGGTCGCGCAAACCTGGCGCGCATGCGCGATTCGATCAACGGACTCAGAGCGGCATCCGCTCCCGCCATTACCGTGTTAGACCACGCGCCCTCACTGCGTCCTGCATCAATCCAGCGCACAAATGCTTCTGCCAGTGCGGCGGCCGTGGGTACTTCCCTAAGACGCACGCCGGTGAGTTGCGCCGCTGGCTCGAGACCCAGCATGCGGCGTGCGGCGCGGTTGTTAGCGCGCACCCGGGTTTCCGCATCGACGACGATCACACCCTGCTGCATCTGCGCGATCACCAACCGGTTTATCGCGAGCTGGTTTTGCAGGTCTCGGCCGCGCGAGCGAGCGAGCCGCTCTTGATTCGCCAGCCGGGAGCTCAGCGCACGCAGCAGTGCTGTGACCGCAAACAGGGCTGCACCGTAAAGTCCCGCTTGAAAAAGCAACGGATCGGAACCATCGACGGTCAAGGTGCGCAACCCGGCGTCTACCAGGATGACCAGGACGGCAACGGCGCATACGAAAAAGACGAGCGTCGGCGGTAATAACAACGACGCACCGGCAAGCGGAAGGAGGAACAAAATCACCCACCCCGATGCAACCCCACCGCTACTGACGACAAGCACCGTGATAACGACAAAGTCGAGCACCAGTTGCCCGATCACTTGCGCAAAAAAACGTCGGTGCAAATAAAGTGAAAGCCCAGCGAACAACGCTGCCAGCGCGAAATAGGACAGCGACACACCGAGCGTTGAAGCCGTGGCGCCGCTTATTCCCGTGGGCCGTGGTCCAAACGCTGCGGCGGCAAATACAAGTGCGGCTGCGACGATGACGCGCGTGCTGGCAAAATACTCCAGCGCACGCCAGGGCGTCTCATCATCGCCGAGGGACCTGCCGTCGAGCGGCAATTCGGTTGATTGAATCGACGAGTCGGACGTGGTCACTCGGTGTGATACGGATTGAATCGCCGCATTATTCGCGCGGTGGCGGCGTCGACCGATGTTCTTCGCAACAGAAATAACGCTCGCCTTGCATCAGAGCTTCTTCGCGCGGAACGTGTAATCCACATGTCGCGCAGCTCACCATCGGCAGGCGCGCAATGCTCGAGTTCGCATTGGGCGGCAGACGCTTCTTCTGCATCAGGCGCCAAACGAGATAAATCGCCAGCGCAAGCAGCACGAAAAACACGATACGGCTCATGCTTACGCTCTCCGCAACAGCACTTCAAGCACGAAGTGACTGCCGATGTAGGCCAACACCAACATTGCAAAGCCCGTAAGCGTCCACCGCAGCGCCGTGCGGCCACGCCAGCCAAACACCAGGCGTCCCAGCAGCAAACCCGCAAACACGACCCACGAGGCGATGGCAAATACCGTCTTGTGATCAAACCGAAGCGGTCTGCCGAACAATTGCTCCGAAAAGAAGATTCCGCTGACGAGCGTCGCTGACAGCAGGATGAATCCCACAGTGATTAACCTGAACAACACGCCTTCCATTGCTAGCAACGAGGGCAGGCGATCGATAACGAACGCGAGCCGTCCGCCGCCTGAGGCCGCTTCTCCGTGCAAGCGGCGCTCCATCGTGGCCATCAGCAGCGCATGAATCGCAGCGATTGTCAGCAAGCTATAGGCGAGGATTGCCAGCAGCAGATGAACCTGGAACAGTGGCGCGCCGCTGGATCTACCAACGATCGCTCCGGGGAACAATGCGGGCAGCAGCGATGCTGCAGCGGCCAATGGCAGCACCAACAAGAACATGCCGCGCGACGGTGAGAACATGGTCTCGACGCACACGATCAACGCGGTGATCCAGAGCGTCGCCGAAAGTGCGTGCGCAAATCCGAAGCGCAACTCACCGCTTTGAAACATTCCGTGCATCAGCAGCGTGCCGTGCAGTATTAGCACCAACGCAAGCAAGACACCGTGCCAGAGCGGCACGCGTTGTGTGCCGGGTCGCTGCACGCTCCACTCGCGCCACGCCAGGAGCAGGTAAAGCGCGGCGACGGCCACGTACAATGCGAGCCACTCGAGGCGCAACTGCATGAATGTTTATACCATGCAGCTATCGGAATTTTTCTGTGCGCGAAGGCTGAAATTCACTTCCTTTTTCGATGCTTGATCAACTGACCACCCGACTCGCGCGCGTCGTGAAAACCATGCGCGGCGAGGCACGTTTAACTGAGGAGAACACGCAGGCAATGCTGCGCGAAGTGCGCGTGGCATTGCTCGAGGCTGATGTCGCGCTCACGGTGGTGCGCGATTTCATCGGCAACATCAAGGAAAAGGCGTTCGGCGAAGAAGTTGTCGGAAGTTTGACGCCGGGTCAGGCGCTGGTCGGTGTCGTACAACGCGAGTTGACGGCGCTGATGGGAGGTGGTGGTCGCGACGACAAGCTGCAACAACTCAACCTCGCGACGCAACCGCCGGCGGTCATCCTGCTGGCGGGCTTGCAGGGCGCGGGCAAGACGACAACCGCGGGCAAGCTTGCTCGTTGGCTGAAAATCGAGCGCAACAAGAAAGTACTTGCAGTATCGACCGACGTCTACCGGCCTGCCGCTATCGAGCAACTCAAAATGGTTGCTGAGCAGGCTGGGGCGCAGTTCTTTGGATCCGTAGCGGACGACCTCCCAATCGACATCGCCGTCCGCGCGATCGATCACGCCAAGCGCCACTACTTCGACGTATTGATCGTCGACACCGCAGGCCGCCTCGCGATCGACGAGACGATGATGCAGGAAGTGGCAGCGCTCGAGGACCGGTTAAGTCCAATTGAAACGCTATTCGTCGTCGACGCGATGTTGGGACAAGACGCCGTCAATACGGCAAAAGTCTTCGCCGATCGTCTTCCCTTGACCGGCGTGATATTGACCAAGCTCGACGGTGATTCGCGAGGCGGCGCGGCGTTGTCAGTCAGACAAGTAACCGGCAAGCCGATCAAGTTTGTCGGAGTCGGTGAAAAGCTCGATGGGCTGGAATTGTTTTCGCCCGATCGCATGGCGAGCCGCATCCTCGGCATGGGCGACATCGTCTCATTGGTGGAAGACGTCAAAAAGGCGGTCGACCAGGAAAGCGCGCAGAAATTCGCCAAACGCATGCAGTCTGGCGACCGGTTCGACTTGAACGACTTTAAAGAGCAGATCGTGCAAATGCGCAAGATGGGCGGACTGTCGAGCATGTTGGACAAACTGCCCACACAGCTAGCGGAAGCAGCGGGTCAAGTGAACCCGGAAGTACAGGAAAAACAGATCCGACGCACCGAAGGCATCATCAATTCGATGACCGCAGCCGAGCGCGCAAAGCCGGAATTGATCAAAGCTTCACGCAAGCGACGAATCGCTGCCGGCGCCGGTGTTCCCGTGCAGGAAGTCAATCGAATGCTGAAGCAGTTCGATCAGATGCAAGCCATGATGAAACAGATGAAAAAAGGCGGCCTGGCGAAGATGATGCGAGGCCTCGGTGCACTCAAGGGAATGCCGGGGATGCCTCGTTAGGTTTGCTCGAGGCCCTAAAGGGACTGCGTTGCGTCAGTTAGCGACGCTCGCCTTCTTCACCAAACCGCTTAGCCGATGCGTGGGTTCGGTGCTGGCTGCTCAGTTGGCTTCGGCTCGTATGTCCAACGGCTTTTCCAGGCTGACAGGATCGAATCCGGATAGGCGGCACGTCCGCGGCTGCCGTTATACCTGCCGAGCGCCATGAACAGGTCTCCTCGCTCGACGTCGAGATAATGACGCAGGATGACCGTGCCGTATCGCAAGTTCGTGGCCATCGAAAAAAGATGACGCGATTCGCCGTCACCGATTACGCGCGTCCAAAAAGGCATCACCTGCATAAGCCCGCGCGCGCCTGCGATTGAAATCGCATATTTGCGAAAGTTGCTTTCGATCTGGATCAGTGCGAGCACAAGCTGTCGATCGAGGCCAGAGCGCGTGGCCTCGTAATCAAGAGTCTTCAGAAATTCGACGCGAGCGGCGTAGTCCCCCACTTTGTTGCCTAGCCGCTCCGACATCTCGCCGACCCATGCCAGATAGGCAATGCGGTGCTCGATTTTGTCAAAGCGCCTCGCCGGCGGACGCGGGTCGGCAATTTGCGCGGCAAGCGCTACTCGCACCGCATCGGCCATAGGCTCGTACTGTTGTGCCCCTGCAAGCACCGAAGAAGGCATCAGAAACGGCGCTGCAACAGCCGCACCCGCGGCCAAGAGCCGTCGGCGACGCGAGAGGTCAGTCGGCTGCATTCGGAATTCTCAACTGCGTTTGAACGAATGCGAACGCATCGGCAACCGCAACAGACGTCGTTTGCAGCGAGCGGCGATTAACGTACTCGACGTTGCCCGCTTTTAAGCCGCGCTCACCAATCGTGACCCGGTGCGGAATACCGACCAGTTCCATTTCGGCAAACATCACACCAGGGCGCTCGTCCCGATCGTCAAGCAGTACGTCGACGCCCGACGATTGCAGTTGCTCGTAAAGCTGATCGGCCACTTGTCGCACCTGTTCAGACTTGCCGTAACCCACGGGAGTCAGCGCCACAGAAAACGGAGCAATGGCGTCAGGCCACACGATGCCTTTGTCATCGTGGTTCTGCTCAATTGCCGCAGCAAGTAGCCGCGTTACGCCAATTCCATAACATCCCATCAGCATCAGCCGCGATTTGCCGGTCTCGTCGGTATAGCTGAGATTCATGATCTTCGGATACGGCAATCCGGAGAACACATGTCCTACCTCGATGCCGCGCTGGATAGCCAGTATTCCTTTGCCGTCGGGCGACGGATCACCCGGACCGACGCTGCGTACATCGGCAATAATCGGCTCGGCAAGGTCACGGCCCCAGTTGACACCTGTGTAGTGAAAGTCCTGTTCATTGGCCCCACTCACGAAATCGCTCATGTTGGCAACAGTGCGATCAGCAACGACGGTGACGGGTTTGACTGTTCCGATCGGTCCCAGATAACCCGGCTTGCACCCGAAGTGTTGCAGGATCTCCGCTTCGGTCGCAAAGCGAAATCCACCGCTTAACCCGGCCACTTTGCTCACCTTGATCTCATTCAGCTCGTGGTCACCGCGGATCAGCACCAGCCAGATCCGCGCAGTTCCTGATTCTGCATCGTCGACGGCGAGCACAATCGACTTGACGGTACGACTCAACTCAATCCCGAGCAGCTCAGCTACGTCCTCGCATTTCTCTTTGCCAGGCGTCGGCGTCTTGCGCAGTTCTTCCGTAGGTGCCGAACGTTTCTCAATCAGCGGCAGCGCTTCCGCCATTTCGACATTCGCCGCGTAGTCGGATGTAGGGCAATACGCGATCGCGTCTTCGCCCGTGTCCGCGATGACCTGGAACTCGTGGCTCGCCGTGCCACCTATGGTTCCGGTATCCGCAGCCACCGCTCGAAACTTCAGTCCCATGCGCTGAAAAATCCGCACATACGCGTCATACATTGCCTGATAACTTCGCCGGGCACCGGACTCATCTCGATCGAAGGAGTAAGCGTCCTTCATCGTAAATTCGCGCCCACGCATCACACCGAAACGCGGTCGCCGCTCATCACGAAACTTGGTTTGAATGTGATAAAAATTAATTGGCAGCTGCTTGTAGCTACCTATCAGCTCACGCGCGATATCGGCGATCACTTCTTCGCTGGTCGGCTGAACGATGAAATCGCGCTGATGGCGATCTTTCAGCCGCAGCAGCTCGGGCCCCATCTTCTGCCAGCGGCCCGATTCGACCCAGAGTTCCGCAGGCTGAATGATCGGCATCAGTAGTTCCACCGCCCCTGCCCGGTTCATTTCTTCGCGGATGATTGCCTCGATCTTCTTAATCGAGCGCAGCGCGATTGGCATGTACGTATATATGCCGGCTGCAAGTCGTCGGATCATTCCGGCCCGCAACATCAGCGAATGGCTGATCACCTCGGCATCGGCAGGTGCTTCTTTAAGCGTTGCAATGAAAAACTGGCGCGCGCGCATCGCGTAGCTGCGTAGTGAGGTAACGCTTAACTGTCCCTATAATCGAACAAATAGTAAAGGTTCAGAGGTTGGCATGCTGGACAAGGACGGGTATCGCCCGAACGTCGGCATCATCCTGCTCAACAGTCGCAATGAGGTTTTTTGGGGCAAGCGAGTCAAACAGCATTCTTGGCAGTTCCCGCAGGGTGGGATCAAGTACGGCGAGTCGCCTGAGCAGGCGATGTATCGCGAGCTCGGCGAAGAAATTGGATTAGCGGGAGATCACGTAAAGCTTGTCGGACGCACGCGCGACTGGCTGCGCTATGACGTGCCCGATCAGTGGATACGTCGAGAGCTGCGAGGCAACTACCGTGGCCAGAAGCAGATCTGGTTTCTGCTGCGACTCGTTGCACGTGACTGTGACGTTCGGCTTCGAGCGAGCGCACACCCCGAGTTCGATGCATGGCGCTGGCACGACTACTGGGTGCCGCTAGATGCGGTCATCGAGTTCAAACGCGAGGTCTACCAGCAGGCGCTTCTCGAGTTGTCGCGCTTTGTATTTAAACCTGTTCGAGGCCATGCAAAGCCAGCGCGCGCACGCGCGACTACCCTCGACGCTTCGACGAATGGAGCTGGCGGCATCTCAGCGGAAGAGCCGGGAGAAGCTGCGTGATTACGTCAGCACCAGGTTATCGCGGTGGATCAGCTCGGGCTCTTCGATAAACCCAAGGATGGCTTCGATTTCCGCCGTAGGCTTTCGGGCAATCTGCCGACTCTGCGCGCTTGAATAATTCACAAGCCCGCGCGCAATTTCGCGTCCGTGATGATCGACGCACGCAACGACGTCACCGCGCTGAAATTCTCCATTGACGCCGGTTACGCCGATCGGCAACAGGCTCTTTCCCGCTGCGGTCAAAGCGCGAGCGGCACCTTCGTCGAGGAGAACTTGCCCCTTACATTTCAAATGGCTTGCCAACCATTGCTTGCGCGCTGTCAGAACCGCCGTACCGGCAGTCAATTGCGAGCCGATCGCCTCACCTTGCGCCAGTCGAAGCAAAACGTCAGGCTCTCGGCTGGACGCGATGATGGTGTGTGCACCACTGCGAGCAGCACGCTTGGCTGCCAGTACCTTGGTCAACATGCCGCCGCGCGCCGTCCCGCTTCCCGCGCCACCGGCAATTGATTCCAATACCGGGTCGCCTGCAATGGCATCACGAATAACGGTGGCATTCGCATCATGACGCGGGTCGCTTGAATAAAGGCCTGCCTGATCGGTCAGGATAATTAGCGCATCGGCCTCGACAAGATTCGCGACGAGCGCGCCAAGTGTGTCGTTATCCCCGAACTTGATTTCGTCGGTCGCAACCGTATCGTTTTCGTTGATCACTGGTACTACACCGAGGTCAAGCAAAGTAAACAGAGTTGAACGCGCATTTAGATAACGAGCGCGATCAGCGAGATCTGTATGCGTTAGAAGAATTTGCGCAGTCTGCAAACCGCGGGCTCGAAAACTAGCTTCGTAAGCCTGTGCGAGCCCCATCTGCCCGACCGCAGCCGCCGCCTGCAATTCGTGAACCTCATGAGGCCGCCGCTTCCAGCCGAGCCGTTGCATGCCTTCAACAATCGCACCACTCGAGACCAGCAGCACTTGCTTGCCACCTGCGTGCAGCGCGACGATTTGGCTTGCCCAGCTATCGATCAAGCCGTGATCGAGTCCTCGGCCCTCGACAGTGACCGAGCTGCTGCCAATCTTGACAACGACGCGGCGTGCATCGGCAATGACTGATGTCACGGGTTGTCCTTCATCTTCTCAGGCTGCGCAGCAGCCTCGCTGAAACGCACGTCAACGTCGCGCGCCTGATCCGAATGCTTGGAGCGCCGTGCTGCGAGGAACTGCGCTACTGCCGACACCAACTCGCGACACCCCTCGCCGGTCGCAGCGGAAACAGCGAACACGGGCGCCTTGGATCGCAATCGCCGACTAAAATCATTCAGCAGCATTTCGCGCTCATCGACCGGCACCAAATCAATCTTGTTGAGCACAAACCAGCGCGGTTTCCGGTATAGCTTCTCGTCGTATTTTTGAAGCTCGGCGGCAATCGCGCGCGCTCCCCGCAGCCGATCCTCGCCCTGAGGCGGCATGCAATCGACAACATGCAGCAGCAAGTCGGTTCGGCTTAAATGGCGCAGGAATTGATGGCCCAAACCGGCGCCCTCCGCAGCGCCTTCGATCAGCCCCGGCACGTCCGCGATAACAAAGCTTTGCTCCGGACCGACACGAACGACACCGAGATGCGGATGCAGCGTTGTAAATGGGTAGTCCGCCACTTTAGGCCGAGCATTTGAAACTGCCCTGATCAGCGTCGACTTGCCTGCGTTTGGCAAGCCCAGCAATCCAACGTCCGCAAGCACACGTAATTCCATATTCAGTTTTCGCCGCTCGCCTGGCTCGCCAAACGTGAATTGCCGTGGTGTGCGATTGATACTGGACTTGAAATGCAAATTGCCGAGACCGCCACGGCCGCCGCGCGCCAGCGGCGCGCGCTGTCCATGCGCGATCATGTCAACCAGCCTTTCGCCAGTTTCCGCATCTGCGATCACAGTGCCGACTGGCACACGAAGGTCGATATCAGGTCCCGCTGCGCCATAACAATCGGCGCCACGCCCCCTTTCTCCGTTTCCTGCTTGATGTTTACGCGCGTACCGGAAGTCAATCAACGTATTGATGTTGCGGTCCGCGACGACCCACACGCTCCCCCCACGGCCACCGTCGCCTCCGTCCGGACCGCCCTTGGGAATAAATTTTTCGCGACGGAATGAGGCACAGCCGTCTCCGCCGTCGCCGGCCACGACCTCAATCGTCGCTTCGTCGATGAACTTCATGCTGGTTCCAATTGCCCATCGCAAACAAAAAGGCCCCGCCGCGAACGGCAGGGCCCTCGTATCGAATGCTTAGACGACAGCGACCGCTAGGGTGCCACCGATTCGGTTTGGACACTGACAACACGGCGGCTCTTCGTCCCGCCGATACCGAACTGCACAGTCCCATTTACCAGCGAAAACAATGTGTGGTCACGCCCCATGCCCACATTCTCACCCGGGTGAAATTGCGTCCCTCGCTGCCGAACAATAATCGCGCCCGCAGTAATGGCCTGGTTTCCATAGACCTTGACTCCGAGTCGTTTGGATTGTGAATCGCGGCCATTGCGTGATGAGCCGCCTGCTTTCTTGTGAGCCATTTATAAAACCTTTGCCATATGCCGGCACCGCGTCACTACGACGGTCCGCGTTTTATCCAATGCTGTCGATGCGCAACTCGGTGTAATTTTGACGATGCCCACCGTGCTTTTGAAAATGCTTGCGGCGCTGCATTTTGAATATAGTGACCTTGTCGTGGCGCCCATGACCCACGATCGTCGCCATCACCGCAGCGCCTGAAACAAACGGAGCGCCAAAACTCAATTTGTCACCGTCAGCAATAGTCAGAACGTCGGTTAGCTTAAGTTGCTGACCAACGTCGCCTTGGAGGGATTCAATCTTGACCGTATCGCCAGCTGCGACTCGATACTGCTTACCGCCCGATTTGATAACCGCGTACATCAGAACTCCTGAGCTCCCGCAACATGACTCGCCCGCAAGCCCGGCGAAAAGCCGGTCATTATCTCACTGCCGGCCGATCTGCGTCAAACCGATCGGGGCTTAATTTTCTGACACCTATAATCGTTGAATGACCGATCTGGCGACCGTTGCTTCTGCCGCCCTATTGCCGAGGGTCGGGCACGGCACCGGCTCGTTGCAGGAGGTGCTGGGGCCGATCAGTGCCGATCTGTCGCTGGTCGATTTAACCCTGAGAAAGCACCTCGATTCGGATGTCGCTCTTATAAAGACAATCTCCGACTACATCGTCGGCGCAGGGGGCAAGCGCTTGCGCCCCGCCGTGCTGCTGCTGGTGGCGCGCGCGCTCGGCTATGACGGTGAAAAACATGTCGACTTGGCGGTGGTTATCGAGTTCATTCATACCGCGACCCTGTTGCACGACGATGTCGTCGACGAATCAGACCTGCGGCGCGGCCGTTCGACTGCCAACTCAATGTTCGGGAATGCAGCCAGCGTGCTGGTCGGTGACTTCCTATATTCGCGATCCTTCCAGATGATGGTTGATGCCGGCAATG
>DATEOP010000051.1:0-11161 GCA_035274065.1 Burkholderiaceae bacterium | reverse complement strand
GAGCATGGAATCATCGTCGAAAAGACCGGGCTGTATTCATTCTTCATCATGTTCACCATCGGCATCACCAAGGGCCGCTGGAACACGATGGTCACCGAGCTGCAGCAGTTCAAGGACGACTACGACAAGAATCAGCCGTTGTGGCGTGTGATGCCGGAGTTTCTGAAGGGATTCCCGCAGTACGAAAGAATGGGGCTGCGCCAGCTTTGCGATTCAGTGCACGAAATTTATCGCCGGAGCGATATTGCACGCCTGACCACAGAGATGTACCTGTCGGAGATGGAACCTGTGATGAAGCCCACTGACGCCTACGCACAGATGGCGCACAGTGCAATCGATCGCGTTCCGATTGATGACCTCGAAGGCCGCGTAACGGCTGTCCTGCTGACTCCGTATCCGCCGGGTATACCGCTGCTCATCCCCGGCGAGCGGATCAACGCGACGATTGTCCGATATCTGCAGTTCGCCCGCGATCTAAACGCGCGTTATCCCGGCTTCGGGACCGATATTCACGGGCTGGCGAAGAATGAGCATGGAGCGTACTTTCTGGATTGCGTAAGTCGCAACGTCCAACCAACGGGCTAGCAACCGATGCGGAGGGCGGTATCCATCGCCGTCTACAGAAATTTCAGTAGCGCGATGACGGCCGCGCGGCTATCGTCGCGCCGACAACTGCACGAAAACCGATGGAACAGGAGCGATCACCTGATCCCCAGCTGGGCGCACGGGTCGCAAGCGCCATTCGTGCCGCCGACGATGGCGATCCGCGTGCCGCGGAACAGCTGTTCGCTGCGCTGTACGCTGAGTTGCATCGAATGGCGAAGCGCCAGTTGCATCGCAACGCGTCAGGTTCGACGCTGGGTGCCACCACCCTGCTGCACGAGGCCTATCTCGACATAGCCGCGCGCGACCCAGGTTTCCCCGATCGGGCGCGTTTCTTCGCCTACACAGCGCGCGCGATGCGCGGCCTGATCATCGACCATGTGCGGGAACGGCGGGCATTGAAGCGCGGTGGCGAATTTCATTTGACGGCGCTGAACACTGAAATCGCGGAATCGACATCCAAATTAAGCGACTTGGTACCGCTAGGTGATGCCCTGAATGAGCTTGCGCGCATCGATGCGCCGCTCGCAGAGCTGGTCGATCTAAAGTTTTTCTGCGGCTTTTCGTTCAGCGATATCGCAGCGATGCGGGGCGTGTCGGAGCGCACCGTGCAGCGCGACTGGAACAAGGCGCGCCTGTATCTGCGGCACACGCTGCACACGGACTAGCGACGATGGCCGAAATCAGCGCAACCCAGTGGCAGGAGCTCAATCCGCTGCTCGATGAGTTGCTCGAAGCGCCAGCTGCAATTCGAGCGCAGAGGCTGGCGCAGATCGGACGCGACGACGAAGCGCTCGCGAGCCAGCTCGAGACGCTGCTGCGTCAGCGCACGGCGGTCGAGCGTGATGGTTTCCTTGAAGGCGAAGTGTTCACACCGGCGAAGCAGCCGCCGTTAGCAGGTCAAGCGATTGGCGCGTACACACTGGAGCGGCCGCTCGGCGAAGGCGGCATGGGTGCGGTATGGCTGGCCCATCGCAGCGACGGCCGCTACAAGGGGCAGGTCGCGGTTAAGTTCCTCAACCTCGCTCTGCTGGCGCGCGGTGGAGCCGAGCGCTTCGCGCGCGAGGGCAACATGCTGGCGCGCCTGACGCATCCAAACATTGCGCGGCTTTTGGATGCGGGTGTTGCCGCCGGTGCAACGATTGGGGGGCAGCCTTACCTCGTTCTTGAATACATTGAGGGTCTCCCCATCGATCGCTACTGCGACGGCGAAGTCCTGCCGATTGATAGGCGCTTGCATCTTTTTCTGGATGTGCTGGCAGCTGTCGCGCACGCCCATGCCAATCTGATCTTGCACCGCGACCTCAAGCCTTCCAACATTCTGGTTACGGCGCCGGGCCAGGTGAAGCTGCTCGATTTCGGTATTGGCAAGCTTCTCGCCAACCAAGATACCGCCGCGTCGGCCACGGAACTTACACAGGTGGCGGGCCATGCGTTTACGCTGGACTACGCTGCGCCCGAGCAGGTGCAAAGCGGCGACGTGACGACAGCCACCGACGTGTACGCGCTCGGCGTGCTGCTGTACCAGTTACTTGCTGGCGGGCATCCGACGGCGCTGCCAACGCAGACGCCGGTCGAGCGTGTGCGCGCAATCATCGAAAAAGAGCCGGCGCTGGCTTCAGAGGCAGCAGCGAAGGCAGACGACATCACCGTACAGGCGCGCGCCACTAGTGCTCCGAGGCTCGCTCGCGCTCTGCGAGGTGATCTCGACAACATCGTTGCCAAAGCGCTGAAGAAGCAGGTTACCGAGCGCTATCCGACGGTTGCCGCGCTCGCTGACGATCTGCGCCGGTATCTCGACGACAAACCTGTCAGCGCACGGGCTGATTCGCTCGCTTACCGTGCCAGTAAGTTCGTGCGGCGTTATCGCCTAATCGTCGGTGCCAGTGCGGTCGTATGCGTGACGCTCGTAGCGGGACTGGCAGGAACGTTATGGCAAGCGCGCGAAGCTGCGCACCAGCGTGACCGGGCTTTGGCTCAGCTGCAGCGCGCCGAATCGACGGCTGACTTCATGAGTCTCATGATATTTAATGCATGGGGTGTTGACGAGCGGCTGTCGGTTCGCGATTTTTTGACGCGCAGCGAAGCTCTAGCGCTGGGTCAGTTTAGCGGACAGGGCGAGCGCCAAGCGGTCGTTCTGCAGTCACTCGGAGCGTATTACGCGTCGCTCGGCGAGAACCGAGAAGCAGAGAGGCTGCACCGGCGAGCTAAATCATTGTTGCCGCCAACAGCGGACCTTTCAGTGCGCGCCACTGTCGAATGCAGCCACGCCGTTCAGACGGCGCTGTTGGGCGACGTGAAACCTGCCAAAGCGGACCTCGAGCGTTGGGCGATGCATCCCGATGTCGAACCGCAAGTCGCCGTGCAATGCGATATATACCTTGCACAGATAGCGCAGACATACAACGATCCGCAAGGCGCGCTTCGTCATGCTCAAAGGGCCGAGAAGCGCCTTCTGGCAGCGCCGTATTCGCCGCCCACGTTAGTGGCTTCGCTGCACGGCGACCTTGGATTCGGCTTCGCGATGAATGATCGAATTGCCGAAGCTGACCGTCACTACGACGCAGCGATTCGAATGTATCGCGAGCTAAATCAGGGTGAGAGTGCGGCCGTCGTAGCGATCCTCAACAACTGGGCGCTGGTCAGTATTCGCGCGGGAGATTATCGACATGCGTTGCAGCAACTCGAGGAAGTCATCCGCATAGCAACGAGTCGTGGCACGGGTAGCGTTCCGTCATACGCTATTTACAATCGGGCGTTTGTGTTGCTTGGTCTTGGTCGTTACGAAGAGTCCATTGCGGAAGCCGATCGTGCGATTGCAATGGCGAAGCGAACCTCGAATCGCAATATTTGGTTTAGGTCGCTTGTGACCAAGATCGGCGCCCACGCAGAACTCGGCGATGTCAAGGCGGCCGAAGCAGTGTATGGCGACGCCGAGGCGCTTAGCCGCGAGATGGCTGCAGGTGGGTTCGACCCGCATCTGCTTGCGCTGCGCCGCGCAAAGATTGAACTTGTTCGTGGACAACCGGAAGAAGCGCGCCGCAAGATGGAAGAGGTCGTTGCCGCGTTTCCGGACCCGCAGGGAGCTGGAGGCGTACTCGCCAATGCGCTGCAATTGCGCGCTGAGGCTCTTGACCGGCTTGGCGAGCGAGCGGCAGCGCTGGCCGATATTCAAACAGCACTTGCGATTGCGCATCGGTTGCAGGGCGGTCGGCCGCATTCGCTGCGCGCGGGGCAATTGTGGCTGCTGTCTGCCCGCATCAAGCGCGACGCCGGTGACGTCGCCGGTGCGCGCGCCGATGGCGCAAAAGCGGACGAGCACTTGAAAATAATGCTCGATGATGAGCACCCGGACCGTCGTCTCGCGCGCGCTCTCGCGGCGTCGTAGCCTGCGTCCCTTGTGATTTAGAAGGTAGGTAGGCATGGCGACGCTTCGACCAACCGGGCCCTACGGCCATCGTGGTGCGAGCTGAGTCGAACAGGGAGAATTCATGCTGCAACGGATTAGCAAGCTGGTACTTAGCACAAGTCTCGCGTTTTTCTCCATCGCGTCACAGGCGCAGGAGTATCCGTCGAAACCCGTTCGCATCATCGTCCCGTTCGCCGCCGGTGGCCCGGCCGATATCTACGCACGGTTTATCGGACAGCGTCTGCAGGATGCACTCGGCCAGAACTTCATCGTTGACAATCGTCCAGGTGCGGGCGCGATCATCGGAACCGATGCTGTCGCCAAGAGCGCGGCAGATGGCTACACGCTGTTGATGATGTCGAATACGCATACGGTTAACGAATCACTGATCCCTAATAAGCCATATCAGCTGTTACGTGACTTTGTGCCCGTTGCACCCATCAATTATTCGGACCTGGTTCTCGTCGTCCACCCGTCGGTTCCCGCCAACAATCTGGCTGAGCTGCTGCAGCTTGCGAAGTCGAAGCCGAAGGAACTGAATTACGCATCGTCGGGTAATGGCACGCCGTACCACATGGCGGGCGAGTTATTCAAAGCGATGGCCGGTGTCGACATCGTTCACGTGCCTTACAAAGGCAGCTCGGGCGCGCGCACCGACTTGTTGGGAGGTCAGGTGCAGATGATGTTCGATGCGGTCCCGACGATGAGCGATCACGTTCGTAGCGGAAAGGTCAAAGCGTTTGGCACGACGGGCGACAAGCGCTCGGCAGTCATGCCCAATGTGCCAACGATTTCGGAGGCCGGTGTTCCCGGTTACGACGCGGTCATCTGGCTCGGCATCATGACGCCGCGCAATACGCCGCGCGAGATCGTCAACCGTCTGAATGCGGAGATCAGCAAAATCACGAGCCGACCCGAGGTGCGCGAAGCATGGGCCAAGCAGGGTGCCATTGCGATGACGATGACACCCGATGAATTCGCACGCTTCATGACCAACGACATTGCCAAGTGGGAAAGAATCGTCAGGATTTCGGGAGCCAAACCCGATCAATGACAGAGCTGGGAGTCAAAGAGCTGCATTTGTTGAGTGCAGGTGCTGCGCAAGGTTTGATTGAAGCATTAGCACCGCAGTTTCTAGAGCTGACCGGCGTTGCGCTTCGTGCAACGTTCGGTGCAGTGGGAACAATCCGCGAGAAGCTCCTCGCCGGCGAACAGTGCGACGTACTGCTGCTGACCGAACCGATGATCGAACAGCTGGCGACCAGTGGACTAGTAGTGCAAGGCACGCAGGCTGCGCTCGGCCGGGTGCGCACCGGCATCGGAGTTCGCAGCGGCGACGCCTTACCCGATATCAGCAGCCGCGCAGCGCTTCAATCAAGTCTGCGGGCGGCTACCGATATCTTCTCGCCTGACCCCGAACGGTCGACAGCCGGAATTCACCTCGCACGAGTTCTCGATCAGCTTGGCATTCGCAGCGAGGTGGCGCCGCGGGTGAGGCCGTTCCCGAACGGTGCGGCTGCGATGCAAGCGCTGGCGCACAGCCGAAGCGCGACGCCGATCGGTTGCACGCAAGTAAGCGAGATCAAGCATGCGCAAGGCGTAAGACTGGTGGGCCTGCTGCCCGCGGAATTCGAGCTGGCCACGGTGTATTCCATCGCCGTCTGCTCCGCAGCAAAGCAGCCGAGCGTCGCTCAGCGCTTCGCTCGCTGGCTCTGCGGCACGGAGGCACGGGACGCACGAGTTAGCGCCGGATTCGAACTTGAATAGCAGGCGAACCGAGCGCTAGGCTCAATTAAACCAAGGCGGCCCATGGCGGAAATCAGCGCAACGCAATGGCGGGAACTAAGTCCGCTACTGGACGAACTGCTTGAGGCGCAGTCTGAAACACGCGCGCAACGGCTCGAGCAAATCCGCCGCGATGACGCGGCGCTGGCGCTGCAACTAGAAGAGCTGCTTGCACAGCGCACCCATGCCACGCGCGAAGGATTTCTAGAAGGCGGCGCCTTCTCGATGGCGCAAGAGCCATCGCTCGCGGGGCAAGCCATCGGCGCTTACACGCTGCAGGAAGCCATCGGATACGGCGGAATGGGGACGGTCTGGCGGGCCGAACGCAGCGATGGCCGCTACCAGGCGACCGTTGCAGTCAAGTTTCTGAATCTTGCGTTGCTGGAGCGCGGCGGAGTCGAGCGCTTCGCGCGCGAAGGTAATTTGCTGGCCCGGCTGTCGCATCCAAACATTGCACGCCTGCTCGACGCGGGAGTAACAGCGGGCAATCAGCCGTATCTCGTCCTTGAGTTCATAGACGGCGTGCCGATCGATGTGTGGTGTGACCAGCGGTCGCTGACTATCGAAGCACGCTTGCGCCTGTTTCTCGACGTGCTGGCCGCGGTAGCGCATGCGCACAGCAATCTGATTCTGCATCGTGATCTGAAGCCATCAAACATTCTGATCACGCCAAGCGGCGAAGTGAAACTGCTCGACTTCGGCATTGGCAAGCTGATCGAAGACCAATCGGGCGCGGCGTCACCGACCGAACTCACTCAGCTCGCCGGACGTGCCTTTACGCCTGACTTTGCGGCTCCCGAGCAGGTCGCGCAAGGCGACGTTACGACCGCCACCGATGTGTACGCGCTTGGTGTGTTGTTGTACATGTTGTTGGCCGGACGTCATCCAACCGCGCAACCAACTGCCACTCAAGTCGACCGGCTGCGCGCCATCGTCGAATCGGAACCGCCGCGGCTGTCGGATGCGGTGAGTCGTGCTTCCGAAGGCGAGTCGGCACCCCTTGCGCGCTCACGCGCCACGACCCCGTCCAAACTCGCGCGCGCCTTGCGTGGTGATCTGGACAACATCGTCGCCAAGTCGCTGAAAAAAAAGCCGGCGGAGCGCTACGCAAATGCGACAGCATTGGCCGACGACGTGGGGCGCTTTCTTGACCACCAACCGATTACGGCTCGACCCGACACGGTCACGTATCGGGTCGGCAAGTTTGTGCGGCGCTATCGGTTGGCGGTGGGAGCCGCGGCAACAATCGTCCTGGTACTTGTCGCTGGCGTGGTGGGCACGGCGTGGCAAGCACTGGAAGCGAAGCGGCAGGAGGCCGCAGCGCTGCAGCAACGCGATCGTGCGCTTGCACTGTTGGGACGAAACGAAGCCATCATCGATTTCATCGACATGCTGTTCACCGAGGCACTGCCGCCGGGTCAGGCGGTGGTGATCCAACAAATGCTCGAGCGCGGCGAAGCGCTGATCGATAACGCGTTTGCCGACCGACCAGCGCAACAAGCTGACTTGCTGCGTGTGCTGGCCTCGTACTACACGTCGCTCAACTTGCCCAAAAAGCCGGACTTGCTATTTGCCCGCGCTCGTTCGCTGATCGCCAAAATCGACGACCCGTCGCTCAAAGCTGAGCTCGCCTGCTCACATGCAAGCGCGCTTGCGACACTGGGCCGGGGAGAAGAGGCGCGGCAGTTGCTCGATGAGTGGACGAATGCGCCGAATGTAGCGGCCAACGTCGCCGTGGGTTGTTTGCAGGCGCGCGCGATATTGGCCCAGAACGTGGCCGACTCGAAGGCGGCGCTGCACTTCGCTGAAGCCGCGCTGGAGAAACTGCGCGAATCCAACAACCCGTCGGCCAAGCTGGAAGCGGCACTGCTGGGTGATGTCGGATTTGCTTACCATCTCGCCGGCCGCAACGTTGAGGCCGATCGCCATTATCAACTTGCGCTTGAACGGATGCGTGCACTCGGTCGTCAGGAAAGTACTCTTGCTAGACGAATGCTGCTCGACTGGGGTCTGGTCAGATATGGGATGGGCGACTTCAAACGAGGGCTGGAGATCTTCGACGAGTCAATTCAACTGGCACAGAAGGTTCAGGGTAACGAACCGATCCCTCCGTCGATACTTGGAAATCGCGCATTCGGTCTCGAACAGCTGGGGCGATATAAGGAAGCGCTTGCAGCGTATGAACGCACGTTCGACGCGGGAGAGCGCACCGGATTTGTTGCAGCCAAGGCCTACTCGCTTGCCGGCAGCGCGAACGTGTTTGCTGCGTTGGGCGATCCGACGGAGGCGCAGCGCAGCCTGGATCGAGCGACACCGCTCATCGGGGGACTCGCCGAAGCGCACCCGGCGCGTATTCGTCACACGATGGTGCAGGCGCGCGTCGAGGCTGCACGCGGGGAGTTAAATGCCGCGAGCAAGCGCTTCACCGGTGTGATCGAGCTGATGAGTAAACAGGGCTTGTCGCACCCGGCTCTGGCGAGCGCCTATCGCCAGCGCGCCGAGTTGGCATTGAAGTTGGGTGACCGCGAACAAGCACTCACCGACGCCGAGCGAGCGTTGGAACTGGCGCGAAATCTCCAGGGTGATCTCCCCCATTCCGACCTCACCGGCCTAGCGTGGTTGACGCTCGCACGCGTTTTTCGTGCCAATGGGGATGCGCAGCGTTCCCGTGAGGCGCTTCAAATGGCTGAAGTTCATTTGATAAACACGGTCGGAATCGACAATCCCGACGCGAGGGCAGCGCAGCGCTTATTAGCTGGAGGTTAAAGCCACCGGCTTGGGAAAGGTGCTTCGCTATGGCGCGGAGTTATCAGCGCAGTTCATTCGCCTTGGTGTCGTCTTTTTCGAACGTTTTTCGATCTTCTAGGTAGGCCATTGCAGCCTCGGCTGCGCATCCGCCGCTAAGTCACCTGATGGAGATCGCTATGAACAAGCAATCGAACCCAATGCGTGCCGCTACCATGCTGATGGCGGTCTCGGCACTCCTGCTCGTCGCCTGTGGCCATAACAGCGCTCTCGACGCGCGCGCCACAGTGCCGGGCAAGATGGAAACTCAACAATTTGCGCCTGCCCCTGCGCTGGACGTTTGAAAGCCGTGACCCACACGGCTAAGCATTAACAAGTGAATATTCGGCACGGTGCTCGTCGCTCCTTGCGACGCGCGCTAGACCGCTTGCCGTTATCGTGTCCACGTCGGACAGACCTTCCGCGGGAGACCACCATGCGCAACCAACTTGCTATCGCGGCAAGCATTCTGATGTTCACCGCGTGTGGAGGATCTGGCGACGACGGGCCTGTGACGGCAGCGGCACCGGCGGCCACTGAAATGACCGATCCGGCACTGGAAGCAACGGCTGCCGCATATGCGGAATCGGCGTTGTCGCCGACGGGTGGTCACGCGGCGTTGCCCAACCTTGTGCCGACGGCGAATGAAAGCGGCTTCGCGGCCACGTTCAGCAAGTCCGGTGTGATTGATCGCACCGGTCTGTTCTTTCAAAGCCTTGGCATTAACGGCCGCAGTTGTTCGAGCTGCCACCTCCCCGGCGAGGGCTGGACGATCACCCCGCAGGGTGTGCAGGCGCGTTTTGATAAGACAGACGGCACGGATCCTATTTTCCGGACCGTCGATGGTTCGAATTCGCCGCTGGCCGATGTATCGACGCTCGAAGCACGACGCAGCGCGTACAGCATGCTGCTGACCAAGGGTCTGATTCGAGTCGGCATCCGCATTCCGGATGGCGCCGAGTTCGAACTCGCGGCGGTAGACGATCCGTATGGATTTGCGAGCTCCAAAGAACTGTCGCTGTTTCGGCGCCCGCTGCCCACGGCAAATCTGGATTTTTTGAGCGCCGTGATGTGGGACGGGCGCGAAACGCTTGCCGATCCCGCTTCGCTCGACTGCATTCTCGGGACGACTGATTGCTTCGCGTCACTGCATCTCACGCTCTCCAATCAGTCGAACGGCGCCACAACCGGTCATGCCGAAGCGCCGCTACCCTTGAGCGACGCGCAACGCAACGCGATTGTCGATTTTCAGATGAATCTTTTTACCGCGCAGATATTTGATCGGCAAACCGGACATCTGACAGCACAAAGTGCGCGTGGAGGCGCGCTCGCTCTCTCGAGCGAAACGTTCTACTTTGGGATTAACGACACGCTTGCCGGCGACTATCGGACGAGTGCGCCGTTCACGCCGACGGCGATGACCGTGTACGACGCCTGGAGCACCGCGCAGCCTGATGCCGGCATTGCCGACCCGCAGCTGCGCGCACGTGCGGCGGCGGCGCGGCAAGCGGTCGCACGCGGCCAGGCGCTGTTCAATACGAAGCCGATTCAGATTCGCGATGTCAGGGGGCTGAACGATGCGCTCGGCGTCGCCGTCATTCCCGGTACGTGCACCACCTGCCATAACGCGCCGAACGTCGGCAATCATTCGGTTCCGCTGCCGCTCGACATTGGCGTCACCGACGCGTCCCGGCGTACCCCGGACATGCCGCTCTACACACTGCGTCACAAGACGACGGGCGAAGTTGTGCAGACCACCGATCCCGGCCGCGCACTGATCAGCGGCAAGTGGAAGGACATTGCGCGCTTCAAGGGTCCGATACTGCGCGGACTGTCCTCACGTGCTCCGTATTTTCACAACGGTTTTGCGAAGGACCTGCTCGCTGCTGTGGATTTTTACGACACTCGCTTTGGCATGGGCTTGACGGCCGAAGACAAGAACGATCTTGTCGCGTTTCTGCGAACGCTTTAACGGCGCGATCGCTAGTTTGCTACGCTGCGCCTTCGCTTAAAGCGCGACGCGGGAGAGCGTGGTCGGATTCTATTTCCGGATCACCGCCGAAGGCGCAACGCCCGTAATCGCTCAGGTGCAAGAACCGCATCGCGCGTGCGACTCTGGAGAGACCGTCGACTCTTGACGGCGCCGAAGGTGCAGCGAGCTGCCGAGTCCGGCCGCTTGCGAACTCTCAGGCAAAAGGACAGAGGGGCATGAGCCGGCAGTTTGCCGGTTAATGACTCTTTGCTCCGAGGCTGCATGCCGCTAAACCGCACTCCGCTGTACGAAACACACGCCTCCTCGGGCGCGAAGCTGGTCGACTTCGGTGGCTGGGAAATGCCGCTTAATTACGGCTCGCAGATCGAAGAGCATCACGCGGTGCGGCGCGATGCCGGAATGTTCGATGTATCTCACATGCGTCCCGTCGATGTCGACGGCGCGGACGCACGTAAATTTTTACGCGCGCTGATTGCAAACAATGTCGACAAGTTGACGCAACGGGGCAGGGCGTTGTATTCGTGCATGCTTAACGACGCCGGCGGTGTGGTCGACGATCTGATCGTCTACTTCATTGATGACGACGC
>DATEOP010000050.1:0-9723 GCA_035274065.1 Burkholderiaceae bacterium | reverse complement strand
GCGTTCTACCAGCGGCCGCAAAGCTTCGAACAAATGGTCGACCACACTCTGGCCAGAGTGCTCGATCTATTCGACATCGAGCATCAACTGGCGCCGCGCTGGGAAGGGCAAATCGTTCGTGTCCAGCACATATAGTCAGTGTGAAAGTAGCGTAGACTCCGCTTCGCTTTCGCTTGAGTCTGTCGTTCTCCGGTTATCTCTGGCCTGTTGCTTGGTTCGTAAAACAACGGCGCGTCGTTTTTATCAGGTACGTCTCTTGATCGTTAGCTCGCTGCTGGGCTTTTCCGGTGGCCGATTTGTTTTGAATTCATATCAAGGAACGTAAATGGCAACAGGTACCGTCAAGTGGTTTAACGACGCAAAGGGCTTTGGATTTATCACGCCGGAAGATGGCGGCAAGGATTTGTTCGCGCACTTCTCCGAAATCCAGGCCGGCGGCTTCAAGTCGCTGTCCGAAGGACAGCGGGTCGAATTCGTCGTAAAGCAAGGCGCGAAGGGTCCGCAAGCAGCGGAAATCCGTCCGTCGTAAACCGCTAAGCACTAATGAAAACCGCGGCAATGCCGCGGTTTTTTTCGAACGTTAATTGGTGCCGGCAGAGGGACTCGAACCCCCGACCTTCGGTTTACAAAACCGTTGCTCTACCAACTGAGCTATGCCGGCTGCAGACGATGCGAGCCGCGCGACTCTACTTGATTCGCGTCAGCTTCGGTCGATCGCGACGCCGTGGTGACGGGGGAGGATCGCTCGGCTCATTGTTATCGGCGCTGGTGACCGGCGCACGTACCGGCACCAGTGCCATCGGCGTCGGACCCGGTAATGTTTTTGCGCCATCGTTGTCCGCACTCACGGGGTCTTCCACCGCGGTCGCATTGCGCGGCACGTCGAACGCCATGCCTTGTCCGTTTTCACGCGCGTAGACGGCGATTACCTTGTCGACCGGCACCGTCACTTCGCGAGCCACGCCGCCAAAGCGAGCCTGAAACTCGATCGATTCGTTTCCAAGCTTCAACCGGTTGGTGGCTAACGGCGAAATGTTCAGCACAATTTCTCCGTTCTTGACGAACTCCTGCGGCACATTGACGCCTGCGTCCGCAAGCACGGCGATGTACGGCGTCAGACCTGAGTCCGCACACCACTCGTGGATCGCACGGATCAGATACGGCTTGGTCGAAAGGTCAGCCATGTGGCATGCACTACCGGCGCATTACCTTTTCAGATGGAGTCAGTGCCTCAATATAAGCCGGCCGCGAAAACATGCGTTCCGCATATTTCATCAGAGGAGCGGCTGTTTTCGGCAGATCGATTCCGTAATGGTCCAGACGCCACAGCAGCGGCGCCAGCGCAACGTCGAGCATCGAAAAGTCGTCACCCAGCATGTACTTGTTCTTCAACATGATCGGCGACAACTGCGTCAAACGATCGCGAATCGTCGCCCGGGCCTTTTCCATCGCTTTCTGGTTGTTGCTGTTTTCGAGCGTTTGCACATGCACGAACAGCTCGCGCTCGAAGTTGAACAGGAACAGCCGCGTGCGGGCGCGCATGACCGGATCAGCCGGCATTAACTGAGGATGAGGAAAGCGCTCATCGATGTATTCATTGATGATGTTCGATTCGTACAGCACGAGATCGCGCTCGACGAGGATCGGGACCTGGCCGTAAGGATTCATCGTGTTGATGTCTTCGGGCTTGTTGAACAGGTCAACGTCGCGAATTTCAAAATCCATTCCCTTTTCGAACAGCACGAAGCGGCAACGCTGTGAAAATGGACAAGTTGTTCCGGAGTAAAGCACCATCATTGTTATCCCTTTGTTTTTATCGGAGCCTGCAGACGCACATCCCCCTCAGCCCGCAGGACAAATTACTTCAGGCCTTTCCAGTAGACGGCATTGAGCCGCCACGTGACCACGGTGAAGAGTGCAAGAAATATCAACACCCACACACCAATTTGCGTACGCTTGCCCGCCGTGGGGTCGGTCATAAACGACAGGAAGGCGACGAGGTCGGCGACGTCGTTATCGAAGCGTCGCGACTGTTCCGGGTTCTGCGGCTTGAACGAATACGTCATGTGTTCCGCACCGTGATCTGCCGCCGGCGTTTCGGTGCGCGAGGACACACCGTCTGCATCGTAGGTCGTTACCACCTGCATCTGCTGAACTGCCCCGGTTTTCGCGTCCTTGCGCGCTTCGGTGAATTCAATTCTGGCCTCGCGTGGACCTTGCTCGTACCAGAGAACGTGCGGCATCGAGATGTTCGGATACACCACGTTGTTCCATCCGGTGGGTGAGCTCGCGTCGCGGTAATAGCCGCGCAGCAGCGTGTAGATGTAGTCGGCGCCTGCGTGACTGGCGGCGGTCCGGGCTCGCGTGATCACCGACAAATCCGGAGGAGCTTTGCCGAACCAGCGCTTCTGATCCGACGGCGACGCAGAATTGCGGATCGTGTCGCCGACTTTCTGGTTGCCAAAGATCAGGAACTGTTGAATCTGCGCATTGGTCAGCCCGATTTCCTGCAGCCGATTCCACCGTACCAGGCTTGCGCTGTGGCAGCCGATGCAATAACTTGCAAACAACCGCGCCCCGTTTTGCAGCGCAGCCGGATTCTGAACACGATCGATGGGCCAAGCGTCCATTGGAACGCCAGCTTCCGACGCGAGTGCCGAGGAAGCCCCAAGCACTCCGAGTATCGAAGCAAAAAACGCAATACGCGCGGCGATTATTTTCATGGACGCTCTCATGCGCTTCCTAGTGCGCCGCAAAAGTGACGCGCTCGGGAACGGGTCTGAACGAACCCATCCGGCTCCACCACGGCATCAACCCAAAGAACGCGAAATAGAACAGCGTCAACGCCTGAGCAATAACGGTCGCTGCGGGCGTCGGTGATTGCGTGCCCAGGTAGCCGAGTATCAGGAACGCGACGACCCATGCGATCAGCAGCGCGAAATGCCACGTCGGGCGGTACCGCATCGACCGCACCGGCGAACGATCGAGCCACGGCATCGCAAAGAAGATCATCACTGACACGCCCATCAGAACGACGCCCCAGAACTTCGGATCGAGAGTGAAGTAACCGAGAAGCAGCACGATCGTTCCGAGGGCGATCGCAGCACGGGCAATGGAATTGGAGATCGTCAGCAGCACGAGCGCTGCCAAGCCGAGCGTTCCGATCGCGAGCACGATCATGAATTGCTCGGTGGTTGCGCGCAGGATCGAGTAATACGGCGTGAAATACCACAGGGGTGCGATGTGCGTGGGCCCCTGCAGCGGGTCGGCAGGGATGAAGTTGTTCCACTCGAGGAAATAACCGCCCATTTCGGGCCAGAAAAATAAGACCGCGAAAAACGGGATGAGGAAAATCGACAGCCAGTAAAGGTCGTGCACGGTGTAGTACGGATGAAAGGGAACGCCGTCGAGCGGTCGACCCTGCGCGTCCTTGTGCGCCTTGATCTCTATGCCATCCGGATTATTCGAACCGACGTCGTGCAGCGCAATGATGTGCGCGACCACCAAACCCAGCAATAGCAACGGAATCGCAATGACATGAAACGCGAAGAAGCGGCTTAGCGTGGCGTCGCCGACGACATAATCACCGCGAATAAAAATCGCGAGATCGGGCCCGATCAGCGGAATCGCGCCGAACAGGTTGACGATCACCTGTGCGCCCCAGTAGCTCATTTGGCCCCAGGGCAGTAGATAACCGAAAAACGCTTCGGCCATCAGCATCAGGAAGATCAGACAGCCGAAAATCCAGATCAGCTCGCGCGGGTTACGGTAGCTGCCGTACAGCAGCGCGCGAAACATGTGCAGATAAACGACGATGAAGAAAAACGACGCGCCGGTCGAGTGCATATAGCGGATGAACCATCCGCCGGGGACGTCGCGCATGATGTACTCGACCGACGCAAATGCCAGATTCGCATCCGGCTTGTAGTGCATCGTCAGAAAAATACCGGTCAGGATCTGCAGCACCAGGACGACGATCGCGATGCCGCCGAAGATGTACCAGAAGTTGAAATTCTTCGGCGCGTAATACTCCGACGCGTGCTTCTTGAATTCCGACATCACAGTCGGCATCCGGGCGTCGACCCATCCCAGCAGGCCGCTGTAGTTGCTCGTCCCTTCGGTCTTGTGTTCCGCCATCGCCATCAGCCCTTCGAGTCGTCGCCAATCAGCACGACGTTCGCAGATAGATACTTATGCGGTGGCACCGGCAGGTTGTCTGGCGCCGGTTTGTTTTTGTATACGCGGCCGGCGAGGTCAAACACGGAGCCGTGGCAGGGGCACACGAAACCCGGCTCGCTGCCCAACATCGCGTTTGCACCCGGCGCAAAAGGTCCGATCGGATTGCATCCCAAATGCGTACAGATGCCGACCGCCACTAGGTACTCCGGCTTGATCGACCGATATTCGTTGCGCGCGTACGCCGGTGTAGGAAATGCCGTGCGCAAGGACTTCGGATCGGCAACTTCGCCATCTGCCTTGCGAATCGATTGCAGCATCTGTGGTGTGCGATTCAAAATCCACACCGGGCGGCCCTGCCACTCGAAAGAGCGCATTTCACCCGGCGCCATGCCGGAAATATCGGCTTCGACTGGAGCGCCCGCAGCCTTCGCGCGCTCCGACGGCATGAACGAAGTGACGAAGGGCACGGCGGCCGCAACAACGCCGGCACCACCGACGGCGGCAGCCACCGCGATTGCGGCTCGGCGTTCCTTATCCATTGGCTTATCTAAAGGCTCGCCACTCTCGGTAATGGTGGTCGTCGACATGAAAATCCCGGATCAAGGGGTGAGCGTTAGGAGTTGATAAAGCGGGCGCACGCACAACGACAACGGAGCGATTTAAAAATCAACTCGCGATGAACTCGTGAATCGATTTGATGCTCCCAAGTCACCCTGCGCAGCAGCGCGGCATTCTACTTGATCCGTCATAGCGATTTCCACACCTCGCTACACTTGCGCTTGCATACCGGGAGGAAAACTATGGGCATGCTTAAAGAGTTCCGCGACTTCGCCGTCAAAGGCAATGTCATCGACCTGGCAGTCGGCATCATCATCGGCGTAGCCTTTGGCAAGATCGTCGATTCGCTGGTCAACGACGTCGTGATGCCTGCGATCAATGCGACGACCGGCGGTGCGGTCGATTTCTCGAATCAATACCTCGTGTTGTCCGGTAGCGTCGCGCCAGGAACACCGCTCGCGGCAGCACGGACGTCGGCGGTCGTGCTGGCGTGGGGCAACTTCGTCACGATCCTGTTGAATTTCATCATTCTTGCATTCGTGATTTTCTGGATGGTCAAGGCGGCCAATCGCGTGCGTTCGCGCCTCGACGCTACGGCTCCGCCTGCTCCGGAGGATGTCGTGCTGCTGCGTGAAATTCGGGATGAACTGCGACGGCGCTGATCGCCGAATCGGCGCCGCGGTGCCCGTGCGGCGATCGGCGGCGCATCGCGGCCTACGTGCCTGGGGAATAATGCTTGCCCCCTGATTAAAGATCCGGGTCCACCCTGGCTCAGAAACCCCAATGATTCGCCGCCTTTGGCTCGTCTTCGCTCAAGCCACCACGATTGGTCTGGCGCTGCTGTTCATTGTCTCCACGCTGCGGCCGGAGTGGCTTTCGCGACGGCCGGACACGCCCGCGCCGCTGCCCGCTGCGGAGAGCCTGGGGATCAAGCAGGCGGTGGTTCCTGACACGCGCGTGAACGCGCTGAATTCGTACGGCGGCGCCGTCAAGCTTGCTGCGCCCGCGGTGGTCAACGTTTACACGACGAAGGAAGTGCGGCGTCGTGTGCCCGGCGAAGACCCGCTTTACCGTTATCTGTTTGGCGATGCGCGTGGCAGTGATCGGGTTGCCAGCCTCGGCTCAGGAGTGGTCGCCACGCGCGATGGCTTTGTGCTCACCAACAATCACGTCGTGCAGGCCGCTGACGAAATTGCGGTGGCGCTTTCCGACGGACGCCAATTCGAGGCCAAGCTGGTCGGGGCCGACCCGGAAAGTGACCTGGCGGTCCTGAAGATCGACGCCCGGGACCTGCCTGTGATCACATTTGGGCGCTCAGACTCTTTGCAGGTGGGCGACGTCGTGCTGGCGATAGGCAATCCGTTCGACGTCGGCCAGACCGTCACGATGGGTATCGTTTCTGCGCTCGGTCGTACGAACCTGGGAATCAACACGTTCGAAAACTTCATTCAAACCGACGCTGCGATTAACCAGGGCAACTCGGGAGGCGCGCTTGTCGATTCCAACGGCAATCTGGTCGGCATTAACACGGCGATCTTTTCACGCACAGGCGGTTCAATCGGCATCGGTTTCGCGATCCCGTCGACGATCGTCACGCAAGTGATGGATCAGCTGATCAAGACCGGCAAAGTGCAACGCGGATTTTTCGGCGTAGAGCCCGAAGACATCACGCCGGAAATGGCGGGGTTGCTGCGCCTGGGCCGCGACGACGGCGTGGTGCTGAAGGGAGTGCAGCGCGCGAGTCCCGCCGGCAAGGCAGGCCTCGAGCCCGGTGACGTGATGTTGAGCATCAACGGTCAGCCCGTCGTTAGCAGTAAGGCGATGCTTAATCAGATCTCGCAGTTGCCGCCAGGCTCTGACGCCAAGGTCAGAGTGGTGCGCGGCGGGAAAGAACTCGACGTCAATGTGGCGGTAGGAGAGCGTCCGACTCCACGTGCGCGCTAAGCAGCGTCCAGCGCAGCGCTAGCGCGGCAACTTATCGCGCATCTCGCGCGCCTTCATCAACGCCGCCGGCTCACCCTCACTGGCCGCACGACTGTAGTAATACCAGGCGCGCTGGAAATCCTGCTCGACCCCTTCGCCCTTCTCATACAGGCTGGCGACGATATAGGCGGAGGCTTCGTCGCCCTGATCAGCGGCGCGCTCATACCACTGAGCTGCCTGTTTGTAATCGCGCGACACTCCGCGGCCAAGAAAATACTGCGTAGCCAGTCCAACCTGTGCTTCCAGATGATTCTGTTCGGCGGCCTTGCGAAACCATAACGTCGCGTCTTCGAGTGACCGGCTGACATGCTCTCCCCGCTCGTATAGCAGCCCGAGCGCAAACTGCGCGCGCGCGAATCCTCGCTCAGCCGATTTGCGCAGCCAACCGACTCCTGCCGCCGCATCGGCGGCGGTGCCCTCTCCTGCGAACAGCATCACCGCCAGGTTGAATTGCGCAACCCGGTTATTGCGTTCGGCTCCCTTACGGTAGTGCGCCAGCGCGCGCGCCGGGTCGTTCGCCCGATAGGCGCTCCAACCCGCAGCGACATCAACGTCGTCATCGGGACTCACCTGCAGTGGCCCCGCAAAAGCGCTTCCGCACGCGAGGGCTAACGCCATCAGCAGCGCGATCGCGCGCGTCACGTTGACGACGGCTCCTGCGCGGGTTCTGTTTCTTCTGCGGCCTTCGGTCCTCCGACAAAGCGCGCGATCAGGATTCCGAGCTCGTACAACAGGCACAAAGGGATTGCGAGCAACAGCTGAGACAACACGTCGGGCGGCGTAAAAATGGCAGCGACGATAAACGCACCAACGATCACATACGGCCGCGCTTTTTTCAGCTTGTCGATGCTGGCGATGCCGAATCGAACCAGCAGCACGACGACGATTGGTACTTCGAACGTGAGGCCAAACGCGATAAACAGGCTCATCACAAAGCCGAAATACGCCTCGATGTCGGGCGACACAGACACCGATGCCGGTGCGAAGCCGGCAATGAACTTGAAGACGAAGCCGAAAACGACGAAGTAGCAATACGCCATGCCGGCAAAAAACATCAGCACGCTCGAGGCGATCAGCGGGCCCGCCAGTCGCTTCTCGTGACGATAAAGTCCAGGCGCAACAAACGCCCAGGCTTGCCAAAGCACATACGGCAGGGCGATCAGAAAAGCTCCGAATAGCGTCACTTTCAGAGGCACCATGAACGGCGTGATGACGCCGGTGGCGAGCAGTTTGGTGCCAGCGGGCAGCGCAGCCAGCATCGGCCGCGACAGGAAATCGAAAATTTGCTGCATGAAAAATGCCATCGGAATGAACACGATGACGATGGCGATCGCCGCCCGGACGATGCGCTGTCGTAGCTCGACAAGATGCGACAGAAAACTTTGTTCGGCAGCAGGCTCCTCGGTTTCGTCGGACATCGCTATCGCCGAATGCGGATCTTGTTGACGCGGGCCCGCGGAGAGCGTTTGTGCCGCGTGGGTCCGGTATCAGGTAACGCCAACTGACGCTTCAATCTTGCGATCTCTTCGCTTAGCTCGGCGATGGTCGGTGCGGGTTTAAAGCGGCGATCGAATACTCGATTGACCCATGGCTGGTGTGTCCCGTCCCACGAATAGTCGGTAGGCGGCGAGCTGGTGGCCGCCGCCGGATCGTCAAACCCGGTGTTCAAGTCCTTCACCGTCGAATCGATGCCCGCCTGCAAACTCGAAATATTGCCCTGTACGGTGGATTCGATCGAGCGGGCAACGTCGCGCGCTTCGTCCTGAAGCTTCTTTAAATCTGCCAGCTCGACTTCACGATTGATGTCGGCTTTCACTTGCGCGACATAGCGTTGCGCCTTACCCGCCCATTCGCCGACAGTGCGCGCCACGCGCGGCAGCCGCTCGGGGCCCAGCACGACCAGCGCGACGGTGCCGATGACGGCAAGCTCACCGAAACTGAAATCAAACATCAGAGAGGTCGAACGTCGAGCGCCAGACGCTGACGCCCGATCGACTTGGCGGTCGAATTCGGTCGGCTAGACGTTGGACGCCGGGCCTTTTTCTTTGGCTTGCACGTCGATCGTCTGGCCCGGCACCTGGCGCCGATCATCGACCTTGCTGGTGACGTCGTCGGTGCCTTCCTTCATGCCTTCCTTAAAGCCCTTGATCGCGCCGCCCATGTCCTTACCAATATTTTTCAGCTTCGCCGTGCCGAAGATCAGGATGATGACCAGCAACACGATCAGCCAATGCCAAATCGAGAATGAACCCATTTCGTACTCCTACAGACGTTTCCACGGGCGCGGTCCGCCCAGGATGTGGATGTGCAAGTGATTAACCTCCTGCCCGCCGTCGGGACCATTGTTGATCACGAGCCGAAAGCCATTGTCGCAGCCTTGTTCTTTCGCGAGGCGTGGCGCGAGAGCGACCATTTTACCCAACGCAGTCTCGTGTTCCGGTCCGGAAGTAAGCAGTGAATCGACGTGAGACTTCGGGATTATCAGAAAGTGCACCGGGGCGGCCGGATGGATGTCGTGAAAGGCGAGCACGCTGTCATCCTCGAACACCTTTTTGCTCGGTATTTCACCGCGGCCAATGCGGCAGAACAAGCAGTTGGCGTCACTCACGGTCATAGACCCCTGGCAAGCGCCTTGCGTAAGGCCTGTTCCTCGATGCCCGACGTCCCCGCACGCCGCGAAAGCTCATCGAGCACGTTTTCGGGCCGTAGACCGTAATGCGAAAGCATGACCAGGCAGTGAAACCATAAATCTGCTGTCTCGCCGACGATGCGCTCCCGCTCGCCACCCTTTGCCGCCAGTACGGCTTCGGTTGCTTCCTCACCGATTTTTTTCAGAATGGCATCGTCACCGAGCGCGAACAGTCGAGCAACGTAAGAAGCGGCCGCGTCGCCACCCTTGCGGGAGTCAATAACGTCGGCGAGCTGCTTCAAAATCGCGTCGCTCATTTTCGATACATCAGTTCTGGATCCTTCAACACTGGATCGACCGCCTGCCATTGTTCG
>DATEOP010000049.1:0-6770 GCA_035274065.1 Burkholderiaceae bacterium | reverse complement strand
AGCATCGACCAGCTCGAGTCCCGCTGCGGGTCCGAATGCCATCGACACCGCGACCGCGCGATTCAATCCCACGACCGGAGATGGAGCGATCTGCGCGAGAGCATCGTAAAGCGCTGCAATGCCGGCCCAATCGGTATCTTCAGGAACGCGAGCTCGCGCGTGATACGCCGCAATCGCCGCCTGCAACGCATATGGGCCCAACCCATCATGCGCTTCACTCAACGCTTCGGCGCGTGCCAGTGCAGTGAGTCCGCGCTGGATCAAAAGATGATCCCATTTCGCACGATTTTGATCCAGCAGCAAGATCGGCTCGCCGCTCGGGCCAGCGCGCGCGCCGATGCGCGACGCCTGAATTTCCATTAACGCCACCAGCGCGTGCACCTCGGGTTCAACCGGCATGAGTTCAGCAACGATTCTGCCCAGGCGCAACGCTTCTTCGGCCAGCTGCGGTCGCATCCAGTCGCTTCCAGCGGTCGCCGAATAACCTTCGTTGAATATCAGATAAATCACCTCGAGCACTGACGACAAGCGCGCTTCCAATTCGTTTGCATGTGGAATTTCGAAGGGAACGCGGGCCGCCGACAGAGTTCGCTTTGCTCGAACAATGCGCTGAGCGATTGTGGGTTCCGGGAGCAGAAAGGCGCGAGCGATCTCGTCGGTTGTCAACCCTCCTATCAGGCGCAGCGTAAGCGCGACACGCGCCTCCTCTGACAGAATCGGATGACATGCAGTGAATACAAGCCGCAACATGTCATCGTCGATCTGACCCTCGAGCGCCGCCTGCACATCAGCCTCGAGATCGGGCGCCGCCATCGTCAGCTGATCTTCTATCTCGCGGGTGAGTTCTCCTTCTTTGCGCGCGTGCAACTGCCACTGGCGCAGCCGATCCAGCGCTCGATTCTTCGCGGTTGCCATTAGCCATGCACCAGGGTTGTCCGGAATTCCCGTAGCGGGCCAGCGTTCGAGCGCAGTGACGAGGGCGTCCTGAGCGACCTCCTCCGCGACCCCGACATCACGGACGATGCGCGCGACGGCGGCAACGACCTTTGCCGATTCGATACGCCAGACAGCGTCGATCGTTCGATGGAGCTCGGTCGCCGTCACGCCAGGCGAACGTTCGCTACGGCTGCTTTGCCTTATTTTGCTCAGCTTGGGCGCGCAGACGGTCCTCCTGCGCGCGAAGCTCAGGCGTGAATTCGGCACCGAAATCCTCCGCCTCGAAAATCGGTCGGAGTTCGACCTCGCCTTCCTTGAAGGGACTGCGCTTCAGCCATTCGATGGCCTCTTCCATCGAGCGCAATTGCCAGATCCAGAAACCGGCGATCAGCTCCTTTGTCTCGGTAAAGGGTCCGTCGATAACGGTGCGCTTCGATCCGGAAAATCGCATGCGCTTGGCCTTCGACGTCGGGTGCAGGCCTTCGCCGGCAAGCATCACACCGGCTTTGACCAGCTCCTCGTTGAAGTTGCCCATGTCCTTCAACTCCTGCTCGGTCGGCATGACTCCGGCTTCGGATTCCGGGGTCGCCTTAACTATTACGAGAAATCTCATCGTCGTTCTCCGTGGTTATGTTTTGGTTTTGGAGCCGGACTCTCGGCGGATCTGTCGCAAGTCCCGTCTCTCAGCTACACGACGAACGGCAAACCACGAAATCGACATCGCCGACAGATTTTTTTTGGCGCCGACCAGATAGGTCAAGTCAGACGTCGACCAACGTCTTGAACCCACCGTAGACCATGCGCTTCGCGTCAAATGGCAACGACTTCGGATCCATCATATCGGCCAGGCGCGGATCTTTCATGACCTTGGCGTTGATGCGGTCACGCTGGGCGCGTGACTTGTACTTAATCCATGAAAACACGACGACTTCGCCAGGCTTCAGCTTGACGCCCTGCGGAAACGAGGTGACCTTGCCGGGCTTTACGTCATCGCCGACACACTCTTTGTATTCGAGTGCGCCAAACTCTCGCCAGATCTTGCCTGCCCTTTGCGACAACCGACGATAGGCCGCCAAATTCTTCTTAGGAACCGGTACTACAAAACCGTCTACGTAATTCATCGATCCTCCGTACTCGATGGGGCATCAAACATCGGCGGTCGTGCGTGCCCCGGTTTTCTGTTCCGCAGAGGCTGCAACCGCACCCGCGTTAACCATCCACGGCGTACCAAAGCGATCGTTGACCATACCAAAAGCTTCGGCCCAAAAGGTTTTCTGCAGTGGCATCGTGACTTTGCCTCGGTCGGCGAGCGCATCGAAGACCGGCCTTGCCTCGGCCGCTGTCGAGTAATTCAACGTCACTGACATCCCCTTCATTCCCTCGAACGGAGCCCAGGGCCCGGTGTCCGATGCCATCAGCGACTGCCCATCCACCGTCAGGCATGCATGAACGATCTTGTCGCCGTGACCCTTCGGAATGTCGTCTCGCATCGGCGACGAGTCAAACGTCATCATTTCCAGCTTGCCGCCGAACGTGCTCTGATAAAAGCGCATCGCCTCGGCACAGTTGCCATCGAAAGTAAGGTAAGGATTCATTTGCATGGCCATTCCTTTCTTGCGGGTGGGTAAGAAAATTTACACACTATGAGGTGGACGGGTAGAACATCCTCAGCCGAAAGCACCGACGAGCGCAAAAGCCGCGAGTAATGCGGAAACGCAAAGGGCCTCGACATAGCGGGATCGTTGTCGTCTCAGATTTCGTGCAAGTTGCTGCCTGTGCGAAGCAAATTTCATTTGAAACACAGCGAACGACATTACAAGCGCAACGGCGCATCAGCAAAACGCAACGAGCGCGCAATCCATTGCCCTCAGGATCTCGATCGAGCAAGCAGATTCGAAATCAAAAGGGGAATCGAGATGAAACAAACAAGCAGCTCTGCGACGATCAATGATCTTCTGCATGCGGTCGTCGTCATTGCCTCATTCGCTGTCAGCGTGTACGGATTGTCCGACGAGCTATTCGAGTTTCACAGCCAGCAGGTGATCGCTGTCGTCGCGTATGCACTGGCGGTTGGGGCCATCGTCTACGCAGCCGTGTTAGCGCAACCTCCGCTCGCAGCAGTCCGGGCACTGACGCGGCGCCGGTCGGAACCTAGAACTACTTCGCTCTGAAGTCGTCGTGGCAGTTATCGCAGCTTTTGGCTGTGGAGTTGAACTGAGTACGAATCGCCGCGGCGTCACCGGTTTTGGCAACCGTATTGAGCTTGATAACTTCGTCCTGCATCTTCTGCGCAAGCTCCTTGACCTTCGCCTCGTTCTTGAATAGCGCGGGTTGCGCACGAGTATCCGCTACCAATTCCGTGTTCGGCGCAAAGGCGTCCCACGGCAGCTTCGACATCGTCTCGACTATCTGCGCGCTCGACTGAATGACCTGCATATTCGGCGTCGGCGATTTGAGTTGCGCAAAAATGCGCCCCATGTGACTGTTCATCACGGTGAACGCAGCTTTGCGGTACTTCACGGCATCTTCGGGCTTGGCGTATTGCGCGGCCGCCGGCAAGACCAGGACGACGGCACCCAATGCCGTACACGCAACGACTGCAGCGATTTTTGTACGTCGAAACATCATATTCCTTGCGCTACTAGGGTTCGAGCCGAAGCTTAACGGAGCCTCGGGGTCAAGCCCGGCGCGCTAGGTCCGGAGCCTTTCCTATATAACCCCAGGGCGTCAACCCGAGCAGCGCTTCGCGTGCTTCGCGCGGAATCGAGAGGCCGCCTACAAATTCGCGCAGGGCATCGCGCGTAATTCCCGTGCCGCGCGTCAGCGCTTTCAGCTGCTCATATGAATTTTCAACGCCGTAGCGACGCATGACGGTCTGCACCGGCTCGGCCAACACCTCCCACGCTTCTTCGAGGTCGGCGCGAATCCGCTCATCGTTGATTTCGAGTTTGCGAAGCCCGCGCACGCACGATTCGTATGCCACAAGCGAATAGCCGAAAGCGACGCCGAGGTTGCGCAGCACCGTCGAGTCCGTCAGATCGCGCTGCCAGCGCGAGACTGGAAGCTTGTCCGACAGATGCCGCAGTAGCGCGTTGGCAAGTCCCAGGTTGCCTTCGGAATTTTCGAAGTCAATCGGATTGACTTTGTGCGGCATCGTCGACGAGCCGATCTCTCCCGCTTTCAGCTTCTGCTTGAAGTAGCCAAGCGAGATATAGCCCCATAGGTCTCGATCGAGATCTAGCAGCACCGTATTCGCACGGGCGATCGCGTCGAACAGCTCGGCCATCGAATCATGCGGCTCGATTTGAATCGTGTGCGTGTTGAATTTCAGCCCGAGCCCTTCGACGACGCTGCGGGCGAACGATTCCCAATCGACCTCGGGGTAGGCGGCGATGTGTGCGTTGTAGTTACCTACCGCACCGTTCATTTTCGCCAGCAGCACGACGCGCTCGATCGCATCGATCGCCGCAGCAAGCCGCACGGATACGTTGGCGAACTCCTTGCCGACCGTCGTTGGGCTGGCAGGCTGGCCGTGCGTCCGCGACATCATTGGCAGATCGGCGTGCCGATGCGCATGATCACGCAGCTCGGCGTGCACGCTTCGAAGGCGCCGTATCAGGACGCCCCGACCGCGCTCGAGCATCAGCGCATGAGCGACGTTATTTATATCTTCAGACGTGCAGCCGAAGTGGATGAATTCCGAGGCCGCTCCGAGCGCGGGCCCAATCCGCCGCCGAATGAAGTATTCAACGGCTTTGACGTCGTGATTGGTCTCCGCTTCGATCGCCTTGATCTCGATGCAGTCCTCGAGCGTGAAGTTGCTCACGAGCTCGCGCAGCGCGGCCATCGCGGCGCCGGAAATCGACGGGAATCCCGCCAGGCCAAGCTGCGCCAGCCCGGATAGCCAAGCAACCTCGACGCGCATCCGCTCGCGCATGAAGGCAAATTCAGAAAAAATGTCGCGCAGTTCGACTGTCTGCCGGCCGTAGCGGCCGTCCAACGGCGAAATGGCGGTTAGCGAAACGAGTTCGGCAGGCACGTTACGTGCGGAATCGTTCTGCGGCGTGGAAGCGCTCGATATAGCGCGCTCGTGGATTGCGTTGGAGCGAGGCAGTGTATCAAACGCGCATCGCCAATCTCCATAAGAGCGCGTTCGCAGGCTGTTGCTATTGCCCGCTACCGCACCGTCGATATACTGATTTCCTTCTTTGTTTAACGTGCAACGTGTCCAAGAACATCCGTTTAATCGCATCGCTGACTAGCCCGTACGTGCGCAAGGTGCGCATCGTGATGGCCGAGAAACGGCTTGAATACCAGATGGAGCTGGAAGATGTGTGGTCGCTCGACACACGCATCCAGGATGCGAATCCGCTGGGCAAGGTGCCTTGCCTGATTATGGAAGACGGCGGTGCGCTGTTCGATTCACGTGTCATCGTCGAGTATCTGGACACGCTGACACCGGTGGCGAAACTGATTCCGCCGAATGGGCGCGAGCGAGCGGAGGTCCGGACCTGGGAGGCTCTAGGTGACGGCATGCTGGACGCGGCGATTCTGGTGCGGCTCGAGCGGTCACAACGGCCGCAAGCGCAGCAGAGCGAACAATGGATCAAGCGGCAGATGACCAAAGTGGATGCCGGTATTGCAGCCATGGGTCACGCTCTGGCGGACAAGCCGTGGTGCAACGGTCACGCGTATTCGCTGGCCGACATCGCGCTCGGATGTGCGCTGGGCTACCTCGACTTCCGATTCAAGGAGGTCGACTGGCGTAGCCCGCATCCGAACCTGGCACGGCATTACGAAAAGATTGCCGCGCGCCCTTCCTTCGTTGACACGCAGCCGCCCACGTAACGCCCTCAGTCGGAGAGGTCGGCGGGAATCTGGTCGATTGCATCAGTGCAGACGGCGTCGACTCCCCAACCCAACAGATTTCGGGCTCGCTGCGGCGAGTTGACCGTGTAGCAAAACAGCCAGACGCCGGCAGTCTTCACGGCGATCACCTGTTGTGCAGTCAGGTACGTGTGGTTCGTATGCAGACAGACGCAGTCCAGCCGCGCGAGCGTCGACTGCCAATCAGGCGGAACCCGATCGACCAGCCAACCGAGCGGCAGATTGGCCTGAGCCTTTCGCGCGGCGATCAATGCCTCGGGTGCAAACGAAGACAGCAATGGGACGCGTGGATCCACCTGCTCGGCACGTGCGCCGCCTTCACGGATCAAATCCGCGTACATCGTGTACGTGATACGGGCGACCGCGGCGCCGGTATCCGCTTCCTGCCCCGGCGATGGCTTGATCTCGATGTTCGGCCATATGTCATGGTCGCGGCAGAAGCGCAGCGTTCTCTCCAGCGTCGGCACCGTCTCGCCAGCGAAGCGCGCCGAATGCCATCCGCCGACATCAGTGCGTTCGAGCTGCGTCGCGGCCAGCTCGCTGATCGCGGCACTAACGCGACCGGTGCGTTCGAGCGTCGGATCGTGCATTAGTACCGGCACCTGATCGGCGGCCAGCATGGCGTCGAACTCGACGCCGCGAAATCCGTACGCCAATCCGACCTTGATCGCGGCAATCGTGTTCTCCGGCGCCAGCGTGCCACCGCCGCGATGCGCGAGTACGCGCGGATAGGGCCACCCCGGCACGCCGGTCACCCAATCTCTCCATTGCCAGCACTTTTTCGCTTGCGACGGATATAGATGACCTTCTCGACGCGAGCGACAACCATCCCTTCATCATCTTTGATGTCGACGCTGAACAGATGCAGATGCTTGTCGCCGGCCTCGGTCATCTGACGAACCTGTTGCAAATCTTTCTCCGCAAGTTCCAGGCGCGCCCATACGCGG
>DATEOP010000048.1:0-15513 GCA_035274065.1 Burkholderiaceae bacterium | reverse complement strand
CGACGCTGGTCTACATGCTGATCGGCTGGTTCTCCATCGTGTCGCACGAATCCGAGCGCGGCGATTACAACCGAAAGGTGGACGTCTCATTCCGTTGGGGAATGAGCTGGTTCATCTTTTCCGAAGTGATGTTTTTTGCATCATTTTTTGGTGCGCTTTTCTATGCGCGCGTCATCAGCCTGCCACTGCTGGGTGACTTCGATCACAAACTTCTGTGGCCTGACTTTCTTCCGACCTGGCCGAATACGGGGCCGGCGGGAACGATCGAGCCCTTCACCCGCCTCGGGCCATTCTGGTTACCGACGATCAACACCGCACTGCTTCTATCTTCTGGCGTGACGCTAACGATTGCGCACCATGCGCTACGCGCCAATCACCGTAGTCGTGCGATTCTCTGGCTCGCCATCACGATTGCACTCGGCCTCACCTTCCTCGGTGTGCAGATTTTTGAGTACGGCCACGCTTATCGAGACCTGAACTTGAGGCTGACCTCGGGCATCTTTGGCTCGACGTTTTTCATGCTTACCGGCTTTCACGGCTTCCACGTCTTCCTTGGCGCGTTGATGCTGTCTGTGGTCCTGCTGCGACTGATACGCGGTCATTTCAAACCCGATCAACACTTTGCGTTCGAGGGTGCGGCGTGGTACTGGCACTTCGTCGACGTCGTCTGGATCGGCTTGTACATCGTCGTCTATTGGCTGTAGCAGTCGACACGCCGGGATGATGGCGCCGTAGCGGCTAATAACTGCGCGGCGCGATCCAACCCATCCAGTAGCTGAACAGGATGAACAGGAAGAGTGCGATTGAGATCGCCACCCGGATCGTCAACGCATTAACGGTGCGATTCGTCGTACCCTTGTCGCGCATCAGGTAAAACAAAGCAGATCCGAGCGAAAACAGAATGCCGATTAAGGCAATGACGATGACGATCCGCATTGGATTGAAATTATTGCATCAACATCGATGCCGTCTTCGAAGCTGATCGTCGCTTGGGTCGCGGCGGCGATCGGGATCGCAGTAGCACTTTCTCTGGGCAATTGGCAAACCCGCCGCGGCGACGAAAAAGTCGCGATGCAAGCGAAAGCCGATGCCGCCGAACGAGCCGCGCCGCTGCAGATCGAGGCGACCTTCGCATCGATTGAAGGCGTCGCGCTGAGTTTGCCGCGGCGCGTTCGCGTCAGCGGCGTGTTTGATCCGACCGGCACGGTGCTCCTCGATAATCGAATGCTGGGCCCCGTTGTTGGGTATCAGGTCATCACGCCGTTGCTGATCGGCGATGGATTGCCCGCAGTGTTGATCGACCGCGGATGGAAAGCGCGGGGCGCGGACCCGGCGCACCCGGACATGGTGCCCGCGCCATCAGGACGGGTGACAGTGCAGGGATTGGCCGTCGCGCGGCCTTCGGCGCTGCTTGAACTTGGGAGTACCAAGCTGGACGTGCCTGGTGTTTGGCAGAACCTCGATTACGACGCGTATGAAAGGCTGACCAAGCGCACGATTGCGCGCTTCGTTATTCGCCAAGCGGATCCCGGCGCAGCCGATGGTTTGCGCCATGAATGGCCATCGGCCGCGAGCGGGGTCGACAGGCATCGTGGATACGCGCTTCAGTGGTACGCGTTGGCAGGACTGATTTGTTCTCTTGCCGGCTACTTTGCCTGGAAGACGTGGCGTCAGCAGCGATGAGGCGTTGGCGACGTTACGTACCGCTTTACGCTTTGTTGGCGATTACCATCATCCCGATTGCCGCCGCGTACATCTCTTATTACTTCGCGCCGCCGTCGGGTCGCACCAATTATGGAACTTTGGTGCTGCAGCGGCCGGTGCCCGATTTGTCGCTGACTAACCTTGATGGCACCCGCTTCGATCTGCGTCAGCTCGCCGGCAGTTGGATATTCGTAATGGTCGATGGCGGGCAATGCGAACAGGCGTGTGCCGACAAGCTGCTGATGATGCGTCAGCAGCGCACCATGACCGGCAAGGATCGAGACCGCATCGAACGTGTCTGGCTCATCACCGATCAGGAACCCTTGCAAATTATGCTGATGCGCGAATACGAAGGTACTCATTTCGTTCGTGCGCCGCTGCAATCACTGCGCGACTTTCTGGTGCTGCCGGATACCGCCAGTGCGCGACTGCAAGACCATATCTGGTTGATCGATCCGCGCGGCAACTTGATGCTGCGCTGGCCGAAGAATCCCGAGGTCAATGGCGTCAAACGCGACATTGCTAAATTGTTGAAGATCGATGCCGGCTGGATACGCATCGATGCTGGCCAGACACAACAGCAGGCTCAATGAGCGTCACATCGTTTCTGTCGCTTGCCGTTATCGGACTCTGCGTCGCGGCCGCTCCGCTCGTCTACGTATGGCGATCGCGCGACACGCGGAAATTTCGGAAGCTGGCGTGGATCACGGCGTTTTTGACACTCGATCTGATCATGATCGGCAGCTTTACACGTTTGACGGACTCGGGACTGGGCTGTCCCGATTGGCCAGGATGCTACGGCCACTCGAACCCCTGGTCCGCAGCAGATCACATCGATCAAGCGCAGGCTGCGATGCCAACGGGCCCGGTGACGACGAGCAAGGCCTGGATCGAGATGGCGCATCGGTACGTTGCGCTCGCGGTCGGTGCCTTAATCATTGTGTTGACGGTCCACGCTTGGCTAAGGACGGCGAAGGGCACGGCCGGGGGTTCGCCCTGGTGGGCGAGCGCAGCGCTGGTCTGGGTCTGCATTCAAGGTTTGTTCGGTGCGCTCACGGTGACGATGAAACTGCAGCCGGCGATCGTGACGATGCACTTGATGGCCGGAATAGGTTTGCTGGCGCTGCTGACGTCGATTGCGCTGCGCGAGGGACCGCACGTGAAGCCCGTCGCGGCTCCGCACGCGCATGTATCGGCCGTCGTAGCGCTCGGCGCGGTCCTCTTACAAATAGGGCTAGGCGGTTGGGTCAGCAGTAACTATGCCGTGATGGCGTGTCCGGATTTTCCGCTCTGTCAGGGTCAGTTATTGCCTCCGATGGATTTTTCGACTGGCTTCACCTGGTGGCGAGCACTGGGTCAGACGTCCGGGGGTGAAGTCATTGCGATCCAGGCCTTGGTCGCCATTCACTGGGTGCACAGAGTGTTTGCGATCGTCGTGTTAATGGCGGTGGGAACTCTGACCTGGCAACTGTGGAGCTCGGGCTTTGCGCGTTTGCCGCAGGCGCTGGCGAGCTTGTTGCTATTGCAGCTACTGACCGGATTGTCGAATGTGGTGCTGCAATGGCCGCTGCTGCTTGCGGTAATGCATAGCGGTGGTGCCGCGTTGCTCGTTGTACTGATTGTCGTTGCGTTGCATAGGACTTCGTCCGGACCGCTAAACTTACGTGCTGTCCAGGTATCTACATGACTGCCCAGACCACAACCGATAGCCAGCGTCTCGAGCGCAGTGCTCAGCATCTGCTCGCGCAGTATTGGGCGTTGACCAAGCCCCGTGTTACGCAGCTCGCCATCTTCTGCGCCGTGATCGGGATGTTTCTATCGACGGCGGAGCTACCACCTTGGCGCATCGTGGTGCTGGCTACGCTAGGCATCTGGTTGCTTGCTGGTGCGGCCTTTGCCGTTAATTCGCTGATCGAAAAGCACATCGATCAGAAAATGGCCCGCACACGCATGCGTCCACTGCCCCGCGGCGACTTGTCGCCCTGGCAGGCGATGGTGTTCTCGGGTTTGCTCGGCGGCGTTGGCATGTGGATCCTTGGCGAATTCGTCAATTTGCTGACGATGTGGCTCACGTTCGCGACATTCGTCGGCTACGCGGTTGTGTACACCGTGCTGCTTAAACCCTACACACCGCAGAACATTGTCATTGGCGGCATGAGCGGAGCGATGCCACCCGTGCTCGGGTGGACGGCAATCACCAACAGCGCTCCCGCCGAAGCATGGCTTCTGGCCCTGATCATTTTCGTATGGACACCACCGCATTTCTGGGCACTTGCGCTTTATCGGCTTGACGACTATCGCAAGGCGGGCCTGCCTATGTTGCCGGTGACGCACGGGGTTGCGCTAACGCGGCTTCACATTCTGATGTATACGTTGATACTGGTTGCGGTCACCATCTTGCCGTTCGCCATTCGAATGTCAGGCTTACTCTATCTGACAGCGGCGCTGGTTCTAGGCGCGATCTTCGTCGGCTACACGTGGAAATTGCATCGCAACTACAGTGACAAGCTCGCGCGGACGACGTTTAATTATTCGATCGTTTATTTGGCAGCTCTGTTTGCTGCGTTGCTGATCGATAAGTTTGTCTGATCGGCGTTTCTCTCAATTTCAATCTGATTGGCGAAACACAATCGATGGTGGCGCGTTGGTTGACTATCTGGGCGTTTCTGCTCGCCGGCTGCGGCGGCGGGGCACAAAAATTCAACAGCGTCGACATTACCGGCGCCAATTACGCTCGCGACTTTGCGTTGACGGACCACACCGGCGCCAAGCGAACGCTTGCGGACTATCGCGGGAAGGTCGTCGCTGTCTTTTTTGGTTTCACACAGTGTCCGGATGTCTGCCCGACGACCCTCAGCGATCTGGCGCAGGTCAAGAAGCGCTTGGGCAAAGATGGGGATCAACTGCAGGTAATTTTTATTACCGTTGACCCCGAACGTGATTCGCAAGCGGTGCTCCAACGCTACGTCCCGGGCTTTGATCCGAGTTTTGTCGGGCTGTACGGCTCCGCAGAGCAGACCGCCGCGACGGCGAAGGAATTCAAGGTGTTCTACCAGAAGGTCGCTGGCAAGACGGCCACTGCGTATTCGATTGATCACACCGCAGGTACTTATGTGTTTGACCGCGAGGGTCGCGTGCGCTTGTTTGTCAAACACAGCGAAGGTGTCGAGCCTTTGGTAGCTGACCTCAAGCGGCTCTTGAGTTAGTCAGACGAAGATGATCTGATGGCTCCGGAAGCGGGGTCAACGCGCGTTTTACTCGAAATCATCTGACCGCTTAGGTCATTGTCAATATCGAAGGCATCCGCTACGTCAGCACTGATATCCAACTCGAAACCGACGAACACGCTGGCTGGAACGGTTTGATAGTCACTGGCTGCGTAAATGGGCGATCCTGGCGCCAGAACGCCGTGCACTTCGAACGGATCGAAAACTACGACGCTTGAACGTGCGATGTCGAGTCGCAGCGAGACGCGCGGAAATACAAGCTGCATCGGTGGGCCTTCGACGTACCAAATACCGAACAGTCGAGCGTCGTAGTGCGCGTCGTTATGAAAAAAGGCGCCCCGGCAGTAATACCACTCGAAGGTCAGCCGCAACGCGGAGGCGAGGCGCGTATCGAGAGCCGCTGCGAGGCGTTGATGCACAGCAGGGTCTTGCCAGTGACCCGCTGCGTGCACTTTGCCGACGTGTCCCGAGTTAGTTGGCACCTCGCGGGCGCGCGCATAGGTGTTCGAGTCGGCGACGCAGTTGGCTACCGCGACCGCCTTCGCCATCGACCGCGCCGCTCCGTTGGCGCTTAGACAGCTGGCAAGCGGCGCATCGTGGCGGAGCCATCGCATAGCAGACCGAAAATTCCTAAAAAAAAGCCCCGGGAGTTCCGGGGCTTGAGTGTCCGCCTCATCGGAGGAGAGGGGGAATTACAGAGACGGACCTTGCTTCAACCAACCAACCAGAAGCCACGGCCGCTCAGCGTTACAACGTTTTTACGCGTGCTCCGCCAAAGCGCTTCGCATCTTCTGCAAAGCTTTGGCCTCGATCTGGCGAATTCGTTCCGCCGACACTCCGAATTCCTGTGCGAGGTCATGCAAGGTCGAAGTTCCCACCTTTCCATCGCTGTCTTCATTCAACCAACGAGCCTCAACGATCCGCCGGCTTCGCGGGTCGAGCTCTTCCAGCGCGTCGTGCACGCCTTCGGTCTGCAACACGTCGTATTCACGACGCTGAAGCACTTGCGTCGGCTCCGACTCGGCATCCGCAAGGTACGCGATCGGTGCGAACTCCTCCTCGCCGTCGTCGATCCGGCCCTCGAGCGCTATGTCTCCGCCAGAAAGCCGGGTTTCCATTTCCGAAACGTCTTCGCGCTTGACCTTGAGTTCGCGCGCGATGTCGCCGACCTGGTCCTGCGACATCGTCCCGAGGCCCTGCTTCATGCTGCGAAGATTAAAGAACAGCTTGCGCTGAGCCTTTGTGGTCGCAACCTTGACCAATCGCCAATTTTTCAGCACGAACTCGTGAATCTCTGCCCGTATCCAGTGCAACGCGAACGAAACGAGCCGGACACCGCGCTCGGGATCGAATCGCTTGACCGCTTTCATCAGGCCAATATTTCCCTCCTGGATCAAGTCGGCATGCGGCAGCCCGTAGCCCAGATAGTTTCGGGCAACAGCCACCACCAGCCGCAGGTGCGACATCACCAATCGACCGGCCGACTCTAAATTATTGTTCTCGCGGAACTCACGCGCCAAACGAAGCTCTTCCTCCGGTGTCAGCATCGGCACCCGATTCACCGCCTGTATGTACGCGTCAATGCTGCCCAGACTCCCCGGGCTCAGCGCAAACGCTTGTGCGCCTAAGGGAACCAAGGCATTTCCGACAGACTTCATCTTTCTCGCCACGTATTTCTCCAGTTCCATTTAGCTTAGCACTCGACTCTTTTGAGTGCTAAGTCTTAGAGAACGGTCGCGGCAGAGAGTTCATTTCCGATCATTACAGTCGGAATTAAGCTGTGTGAGTACACACTAACAGGATTGTCCAGCCTGTTGCCGTCGACTTGCGACCGAGTCGTTGCCCTGTCATCGTGACTGACTATGGTCAAGCGCCATCGCAAGCCGAAGCACAGCAATAAACGCTCCAAGCCCAAGGAATTGGTCGCTTCGCCCAACTTGTACCTGAACCGGGATCTCTCGCTACTGGCGTTCAACGAGCGCGTGCTTGAGATGGCCGCGCGCACGTCCGTACCACTTGCGGAGCGGTTGCGCTACGTCTGCATTGTTTCGTCCAACCTCGATGAGTTCTTCGAGGTGCGCGTTTCTGATCTTACGGAGGGTGCGGGGCCGTCGGCGCTCGTGTACGGCACTGTGTTGGAGCGAGCGCACCGACTGGTAGCTCAGCAGTACGCGCTTTACAACGACACGATCATGCCCGAGCTAGCTAAGCAAAATATTGTGATCGTTAACCACGCACAGCGCACACCCGAGCAGCGCGCATGGTTACGTGACTACGTGCATCGCGAAGTAAAACCGTTGCTCGCACCCATTGGTCTCGACCCGTCCCATCCGTTTCCGCAGGTGTTGAACAAATCGCTGAACTTCATCATGCAACTCGAAGGTAAGGACGCCTTCGGGCGGCCCTCCGCCATCGCCATCCTCAAGGTGCCACGTGTATTGCCGCGTGTAATTCCAGTTCCGGTGAAACTCGCGCCGGGCAAGCAAGCATTCGTGCTGCTGACGTCCGCGATTCGGGCTCACCTGCAGGATTTGTTTCCGGGCCGTGAGATCAGTGGCTTCTCACAGTTCCGCGTCACACGGGATTCAGACTTGACCGTCGATGAGCGAGAGGTGCATAACCTGCGGCAGGCGATGCGAATGGAGCTGACGCAGCGGCATTTCGGTAATGCTGTTCGCCTCGAGATACTTCGGACATGCCCGCTACCGCTGCAGCAATTGCTGCAGGAGCAGTTCCAGATTCCGAGCGAAGCCGTGTTTCAGGTTGATGGGCCTGTCAATCTGGTCCGACTGAATCAGCTGGTCGATCTGTTGACATACCCAAAACTGCGGTGGCCGCCGTTTGCACCCGCGTGGCCGCGCAAAGTTAGTCAGAGCTCTGACATGTTTGGAGCGATGAAACAAGGAGACATCCTGCTTCATCATCCGTTCGAAAGCTTCGAGCCGGTGATCGAGTTCTTACGTCAGTCAGCAGTGGATCCACGGGTTGCCGCGATTCGCATGACGCTGTACCGCACGGGCATTAGCTCGGTGATGGTAGACATTCTCGAAGAGGCAGCCCGGCGCGGCAAAGAGGTGACGGCCATTGTCGAGCTGAAGGCGCGCTTCGACGAAGAGGCGAATATAAATTTGGCGGAGCGGCTGGAAGCGGTCGGTGCGCAGGTCGTTTACGGAGTGCTCGGGCTAAAAACGCACGGGAAAATGACACTGGTTTTGAGGCGCGAGGAGGTACGCAACCGTCCGACGCTGGTTCGCTATGCGCACCTTGGCACCGGTAACTACCATGCGGCAACGACCAAGCTTTACACGGACTTCGGGATGCTGACCGCACACGCAGAGATTTGCGCCGACATCGAAAAGGCTTTCTTGCACATGACCAGCCTTACCAAGGTTGAGCGGCTAAAGCACTTGTGGATGGCGCCGTTTACCCTGCACCGGAATCTGCTGCGCGCGTTGGCCAACGAGGTAAAGCACGCCAGGAGCGGCAAACCCGCACGCATCATCGCGAAAATGAATGCGTTGACGGATGAAGCCACGATTAATGCGCTCTACAGCGCCTCGAAAGCAGGTGTGAAGATTGACCTGATCGTACGCGGTGCATGCGCACTTCGGCCTGGTGTGAAGGGATTGTCGGACAATATTCGGGTGCGCTCGATCGTCGGACGTTTTCTGGAGCATCACCGTATCTATTACTTTCTCAGCGGCGGCACACCAAAAGTCTATCTGTCGAGTGCCGACTGGATGGGGCGCAATCTGTTTCGGCGCATTGAGATTGCATGGCCGGTGCTGGACTCGAAGCTGCGCAAGCGCGTTGTTGACGAAGGGCTGGAACCCTATCTAGATAACGCGCAGGACGCCTGGATCCTGCAGCCCGACGGGGAGTATCGGGCGCCGAAGCTTGGCGTCGGTGGCCGCTCGGCGCAGAGTGAGCTGCTGGCGAAACTTGCGGCCAGCGCGGGCGAGACGTAATGGAGCTAATTTTGTGGCGTCACGCCGATGCTGAGTCAGGCGAGCCCGACCTGGATCGCAAGCTGACGGCGAAGGGAGAGAAGCAGGCGCGTCGGATCGCCGAGTGGCTGCAGACGCGTTTGCCGCAGACTGCGAAAATCTATGTCAGTCCCGCTCGACGTGCTCAACAAACGGCGCAAGCGCTCGCCGAAATTTCGCACCACAAGTTGCGAACGATCGAAGATTTAGCGCCCGGTGCAAGCCCAGACGATGTGCTCGCTGCTGCCGATTGGCCCAATTCGAAGGCGGCGGTTGTCATTGTCGGCCATCAACCGACACTTGGATTGGTGGCGAGCGAGTTGCTCACGGGTCAGGCGATCGATTGGTCGCTCAGGAAAGGCGCGCTGTGGTGGTTGAGTCAGCGCGAAAATAACGGTGATGAGCGTATCGTTCTACGCGCTGTAATAAGTCCCGACCTGATCTAGCGCAATCGGAGCGCTACAGCGGTCGCAATGTGAACGGGACACCCACGCGCTCCCAATGCGTCGCCTCCTCCTCCAATAAATATTGAGTCAGCGGGTGCCGCGTTAGCCAATCACCCGAGAAACCGAGCTCGATTGTTTTTCCAAATTTGACGGACCAAGCCGGTAGCTCTACCGCGCGGCGCGCGTGCGCGATGATCACAGCCAATCTCAGCGACAAGATAGCCGCAGCGATATCGCGGTCTTGCAGCTCGGATTGCACTTTCTTCAAGTTACCGCGCTGCGCCAGAACCAAGGTCGCGACTCGTTCCTGGTCTGACGTAGAAAATCCGGCAATGTCGCTATGCCGTATCAGATAGTCCGCGTGCTTGTGATAGTCGTTGTGCGAAATCGCAAATCCCACTTCGTGAAGTAATGCGGCCCAGCGCAACCGGTGCGCGATCTCATCGCTCGCCACGTTGTTGAGCGCGGCGCAAAATTGCGCCCCAAGTGTGGCCACGCGCTGCGCCTGTGCGCGATCGACGCCGAAGCGCGTCTGCATGCGAATCACACTCGAGTCACGCAAATCCTTTCGTTCGCGCCGACCGAGCAGGTCGTACAGCACACCGACGCGCAACGCGCCGCGCGCCGGGCGCATCTCTTCAATATCGAGAGAATCAAACACCGCCGACAGCACCGCAACGCCGCCGACAAGCACCTCCTGCCGATCCGGCTTCATGCCGGCAAGTCGGACGCGCTTGATTTCGCCTGCGTCGAGCAGCGCGTATCGCAGCGTCAGCAGTCCATGTGGTGTGATCGTGCCATCGGTCCAACCTTGTGTTCGCAGGATGTCGGACACCGCGCCGATCGTCCCGCTGGAGCCGAATGCCTCGTCCCATTGTCCACTAGAAAAGACTGACACCGCTTCCTCGAGCTCGGCCGCAGCGGCAACCTGTGCTTTTTTCAGGCTCGATCGGTCGATGCGCCCGTCCTTGAAAAAGCGAAGCGAAGTATTCACGCAACCGACCTTGAATGACTCGGCGCTTTCTGCCTCGAATCCTTTGCCGACAATGACTTCGGTCGACGCGCCGCCGATGTCGACGATCAGACGGCGCGCGTCCGATGGCGGCAGCGTATGCATGCACCCTTCGAAAACCAGCCGCGCTTCTTCGCGCCCCGAAATCACTTCGATCGGAAATCCAAGTGCGTGCTGAGCTTCGAGCAGAAAGTCGCTCAGATTGCGCGCCTGCCGTAGCGATTGCGTGCCGACTGCGCGCACGTGCTCACTTTTCATGCCGCGCAGGCGTTCATTCATCCGCGCCAACGTTTCAACTGCAATATCGATCGACTTTTTGCTGAGCTTGTTGCTCTCGTCGAGTCCGGCGGCCAGGCGAACCGTTTCTTTCCAATAGCCGTGACGCGCGATATGCGCACCGTCGACCTTGCCGATTTCGAGCCGGAAGCTGTTAGAGCCTAGATCAACCGCGGCCAGCAGCATCAGGCTCCCACTAACGCATTGGCAAAGTCGCGCGCCACAAAAGGTTGCAGATCTTCGATTGCTTCGCCAACGCCGATAAACAGAATAGGCAGCGCCTGTCCGAGCTTGCGCCTCGCTTCGATTATCGCAGCCAACACACCGCCCTTTGCGGTTCCGTCCAGCTTGGTGATGATCAATCCGGTCAGCCCGACTGCATCGTCGAAGGCCTGCACTTGCGCGAGTGCGTTCTGCCCGTTAGTACCGTCGATGATCAGAATAACCTGATGCGGTGCGCCGGGCATCGCCTTGTCCTGCGCGCGCTTGATTCTCTTCAATTCCTCCATCAGGTGCTTCTGCGTAGGTAAGCGTCCGGCAGTATCGGCGATCAATACGTCGACGCCGCGCGCTTTGGCGGCAGACACCGCATCGAACACCACTGCTGCGGGATCGCCGCCGCTTTGTGCGATCACCTCGACGTCGTTACGCGCGCCCCAGATCGCGAGCTGCTCGCGAGCAGCCGCTCGAAACGTGTCGCCTGCCGCCAGCAGGACGGACTTGTGTTGACCCGCAAGCCACTTGGCAAGCTTGCCAATCGATGTTGTCTTGCCCGCACCGTTTACGCCGGCCACCATGATGACAAGCGGATGGCCTTTAGAAAAATCGATACTGCCTTCGGCCGGGGCGAGCAGCGTAGTGATCTCGTCGCTCAGTGCGCGCCTGACTTCGTCCTGCGTTACCAGCCCGTGCAACTTGATGCGCGCTCTAAGAGCCTCGATCACGTACGCAGCGGTGGCAACGCCTACGTCGGCACCGATCAACGCCAACTCGAGTTGCTCCAAAAATTCTTCGTCGACGACGCCGCCGGAAAAGAGCCCGACAATATTTACACGCGTTTTCGAAAGCCCCGTCTTAAGGCGGGACAGCCAGCCGCTCTTCGAACCTCCGGAGGTTCCGGGACTTATCATCGAGCGATGGCTAAAGGAAGGACGGAAAGCGAGTCGAAAGGCGAGAAGATTGCCCGAGCACAACGCGCAACAGTCGGGCAACCGTTCAAAGCCAGTGTAACAAAGCGTCGCATCGCGATCGTGGCGAACACGCCGAATCGTGTCCGTATTATTGGTGGGCAATGGAAGCGGACGCCGCTGCCGGTAGCGGATGTCTGCGGTTTGCGACCGACGCCCGACCGTGTGCGCGAAACGCTGTTCAACTGGATCGAACATTTTGTTCCGGCGCTATCAAACGTTCGCGGGCTCGACTTGTTCGCTGGCACCGGCGCGCTGGGTTTTGAGTTGGCGTCGCGCGGCGCTCTACACGTTACGTTGATCGAGAACAATCGACAGCTGGCTGCCCAGCTATCGCAAACGAAGCGCAGGTTGAATGCCGATCAGATCGATATCGTTGCGCAGGATGCTCTCGTCGCCGCCGGACGCTGGCGTCAAGCGTCGTTTGACATCATCTTTATCGATCCGCCATTTGATTCCGTCTTGCTGGTGCCGGCCTTGACGGCCGCGGTGCGGCTCATTGCACCCGATGGATTGATTTACGCGGAAAGCGGCGCGGCGCTGGACCCGTCACTAATAGATCACCATGGTCTGCACATTGTGCGCAGTGCGCGCGCCGGGCGCGTGCACTCTTATTTGTTACGTCCTTATTCTGCATAATCGCCGGCCCAGTTAAAAAAAGCAGTCAGCGGGAGACCACAATGGTGATCGCGGTGTATCCGGGAACGTTTGATCCGCTGACGCGGGGCCATGAAGACCTGGTGAGACGCGCCGCCGGGCTTTTTACCAAACTGGTCGTGGGCGTCGCAGACAGCCGTGCCAAAAAACCATTTTTTGATTTGAACGAACGTATCGCGATCGCGCGCGAGGTGTTGTCGCATTATCCGAACGTCGAAGTCGGTGGGTTTCGTGGACTGTTGAAGGACTTTGTCCGCGAACAAAATGCGCGGGTCGTGGTTCGCGGCCTGCGCGCGGTGTCGGACTTTGAGTACGAATTCCAGATGGCAGGCATGAACCGCTACCTATTGCCAGACGTCGAAACGATGTTTCTCACGCCGTCCGATCAGTATCAATTCATCTCAGGCAGCATCGTGCGCGAGATCGCGTTAATGGGTGGCGACGTCAGCAAATTCGTATTTCCATCGGTCGAACGTTGGCTTAAAGCGAAGATGGCGCAGATGGGCGCGAAGCCGCCGAGTGATGGGTAGCCCGAGCACACCGGTGCGCGATGAGCGCATCGACGCGCTCCGCGGTTTCGCACTGTTCGGAATTCTGCTTGTCAACATCCAGTCGTTTTTGTACGGCGCTACGAATCCGATTGGCTATCTGGAGCCGGACGCGGTATGGCTCGATCGGGCCGTACTGTTCGCGACGGCCGCGTTTGTAAACGTCAAGTTCATGCCGTTGTTCGCGATGCTATTCGGAGTGGGCTTCTCGTTCCTGTACGCGAAACTCAAAGTGATGACATCCGAGCCTCGGCGAATCTATCGGCGCCGGATGCTTTTCCTCTTCGTGTTCGGCATGCTGCACGGTGCATTTTTCTATTTTGGCGACATCACTCAGATGTATGCCGTTGCGGGGCTCGTGTTGTTGCTGTACGTCGATCGGGATGTCGTTGGCATTGGGCGCGCCGCACGAAACTGGTGGATCGGCATGGCGCTCTTTACTGCGGCTACGTTTGTGTTGGTTACGCCGGCCACTACGCTGCCACCTGAGTACGTGGCTGACGTGAAGGAAAATATCGAGGTGTTCAGTTACGGCAGCTATCTCGAACAATTGCCGGTTCGCATCGACGAGTTCCGTGATTTGATCGTTGGCAATTTCCTTGGGTTGCCGCTGACCGTCGCGCTGATGTTGACCGGCATGCTGGCGCAGCGCGCGGGCTGGTTGCAGCGGCCGGAGGCGCGCGCTTGGCGAACGGCTTCCACATTGGGCTTACTGGTCGGATTGCCGGCGGCGTTGCTGTATGGCTACTGGATGCTGTCGGATGTCGATGCGTACGGTCTCGCGGCAACACCGCAAGGGGCGACAGTCCCGATGCTACTGAGCATTGCGCTCTCCTTCTTTTACGCGTCTGCGTTCTTGCGAAGGGCACCGCTTGGACTCATTGCGTTGCTTGCACCGGCCGGACGCATGCCGCTTACCAACTACCTGTTGCAGTCGATTGCAATGGGTGCGCTGCTGTCCGGTTGGGGGCTGCAGCTGGGTCCGCGACTCAGCTACTGGCAGACTGCGGCAGCGGCGATTTTAATTGTTGTGTTTCAGCTGCTGCTGAGTTGGTTATGGCTTGGTCCAATGAAAATGAAGCAGGGGCCGTTGGAGGCGCTATGGCGCGCATGGACCTATCGCGGATTGCCGAGGCGTTCTAACTAGAAACGCAGGCTCACCTCAACGGATTGGCCCACGGCGAGCCGCACGCCGGTGCCTGCTTCGATCACCGCATTGACTCCGAATGTCACGCCGCCTGCGCGAGCGTCGTTGCGGTAGGTAGCCAGTGTATCGCCCGGCTCAAAGCTCGCTTCACCGGTCAACAGATCGACATTGGGGACAGTGCACCGAACGCAAGGCTTCACGACGCTTAGCGTCGCGGGCCCGATCGTGAAGTGATCGACATAGTCCTCTTCAAAAGCATCGATCCCGTCGAGCACGATGTTCGGCCGGAAGCGCTCAATCGTGACTGCGGCCTGCCCTTTCGCAGTCAGGCGGCTGTTTAGGTCGGCGAGCGATGCAGCCGAGCAAACGAGCAAGGCGAACGCATCCGCGAATTTGTATGGCGCAACGAGTGCACCGGTGTATTTCGGATTCGAGATCCGCGAGGCCTCGGGATCAAAGCGCATCAGTTGGCATTGCAATCCCAGGAACTTCGAAAACCATGCGTCTGCGATACCGCCTTGCGTCACCGCCGCCAACTCGTCGTTCCATACGCGCACGTTGACGATGTCGCCTTCCGATTCGAAAGGGACGTCGAGCTGAAGCATGCCCGGCGCTTTCAATCGCAGTGATGCGCCGGTCAGGCGAGTTTCGATCAGCGCCATTTTGGGTAGCTCACGCTGGCTAAGGAACTCGCCCTGCTCGTCAACCACCACCCACTCGCGATCACCAATGCCGTCGAGTTCCAGTCCTGTTGGAGCGAGAGTGGCAGCGGGCACACTGAACCCGCGACATCCCTTTATCGGATACATCCACAACGCGCCGACACGAGCGGTCATGATGGCATCGTGTCTACACGTTAAACCGGAAGTGCATCACATCACCGTCGCGCACGATGTAGTCCTTGCCTTCCAGCCGCATCTTGCCTGCGTCCTTTGCACCGTTTTCGCCTTTGCACTTGACATAGTCGTCGAAGGTGATCGTCTCAGCGCGGATAAAGCCCTTTTCGAAATCGGTGTGAATCACTCCCGCCGCCTGTGGCGCCGTCGAGCCCGCCGTTACCGTCCATGCGCGCACTTCTTTCGGTCCGGCGGTGAAATACGTCAATAGGCCAAGCAGCGCATAGCCTGCACGAATCACACGATTCAATCCTGGCTCACTCATTCCCATGTCGGTTAAAAAAATCGCCATGTCCTCCTCGGAAAGGTCGGCGATTTCGGCTTCGATTTTTGCGCACACCGCAACGACCGGCGCGCCTTCCTTCAGCGCGTATGTGTGCACCTTATCGAGCAGTGGATTGTTGTCGAAGCCGTGTTCCTCGACGTT
>DATEOP010000047.1:0-4523 GCA_035274065.1 Burkholderiaceae bacterium | reverse complement strand
AGCACGCGTGAGTCAGCGCTCTGTTGTTTATAGTTGCCCTGCTTCAAAAAGGCATCAAACATCAGGAGTGACCATAACGGCGCGCTGTGATCGCGACTGCGCGACTGGTGCTGGTCTAGCATCTGCCGCAGATAAGCTACGTCGAAAAATCCGGTGTCTGCAATAACATCACCCAGCACGACATCACGTACGCGTTGCTTTAGCGGTCCTCGCAACCAAGACGCTAACGGTATCGCAAAGCCCATTTTTGTCCGGTGCAAAATCTCGGTTGGCAAATAAGGCTCCATCGATTTTTTTAATAACCATTTGCCCTTACCTCCACGCAACTTGAACGCCGCCGGCAGAGTTGCAAGCCATTCCACCAGCAAGTGGTCCATCAGCGGCTCTCGCACTTCGAGTGAGTGCGCCATACTCGCGCGGTCGACCTTAGTATTGATGTCGCCCACCAGATAGGTCTTCAGGTCCAGGTATTGGATCAGCGACAACGAATCTTCGTGATTTGCCTTCAGTGCGTGACGCTTGAAGACTTCGATCGCGTTGTAGCCAGCGAGCTTCGACTTGAATGTGTTGGAGTAAAGACGGGTACGCATGTCGTCACTCAAGATCGACATACTGTGGAAATAACCCTGCACGGAATCTCGTGCGAGTGCCTGCAGCGTCGTCTTGCCGCGGAACACTCGAGGTGCCCAATCGGCCTTCGGATACATGCGACCTAGCAGGCCGAACACGGGCCGCCGCACCTTAAGCGGCAGCGGCTGGCGAATTTGCTCCTCCATCATGTGCAGACGGTATCGACGATAGCCGGCAAAATTCTCGTCGCCACCATCACCCGACAACGCCACGGTCACGTGTGGGCGTGCGAGCTGGCAGACGCGGTACGTCGGAATCGCGGAGCTGTCCGCATACGGCTCGTCATAAACCCGCGCGAGCTCGTCAATCAGGTCAAAGTCGTCACTTTCCACGCGGTCAACGTGATGCCGGGTCCGATAACGTTCAGCGACCAGCTGCGCATACTTCGACTCGTCATAGTCTGCCTCCGAAAAGGATATCGAGCATGTGTTAATCGGTGCTGAAGAGACGTCCGCCATCATTGCTACCACCGCACTTGAGTCGACGCCGCCGGAGAGAAACGCGCCCAGCGGCACTTCAGAGATCATGCGCAGCCGAACACTTTCCCGCAGTCGTTCTACGAGCTCCGCCGACGCCTGACCGGCTGACAGCGGACTCGAGCAGGCGAACGCCACGTCCCAATACTCGCGCGGCACCGGCAGCGGTGCGCCACGCCGGACCGTCAAGCTATGGGCAGGTGGCAGCTTGGCGGCACTGCTGAAGATCGTGCGCGGCTCAGGCACGTAGCCAAATGCGAAATACTCTTCCACCGCTTGCGGATCAATATCTCGGCGCAACGCGCCATAAGCAAGCAGCGACTTCAACTCGGATCCGACAATCAAAAAGCCATCCGGTAGAACGGCGTAGAAAAGCGGCTTCACGCCGAGCCGATCACGCGCAAGAAAAGCTGTCTGTTGCCTCTCGTCCCACAGCACAAAAGCGAACATGCCGCGAAAGCGGTCTACGCAGCGTTCTCCCCAGGCCTCCCATGCGTGAACGATGACTTCGGTGTCGCTGCGAGTGCGGAAGACATATCCAAGCGCGCTGAGTTCAACAATCAACTCACGATAGTTGTAGATCTCGCCGTTGTACGTGACGACCACAGAGCGGTCTGCGTTGTAAAGGGGCTGTTGTCCCGTGGCCAGATCGATGATCGAAAGTCGCCGATGGCCCAGACCGACACCCGGCGCAATATGAAGTCCGCATTCGTCAGGACCGCGATGATGTTGCGACTCGTTCATGCGAACGAGCGTGTCCCGGTCAATGCACCGGTGCGCCTTGAAGTCAATAATGGCAACGATGCCGCACATAATGGATTCAGCTTTCCGCCGAGGGTAAATTGGACAGCGACGAGTCGGCACCGCGTCTGCTCGCCCGAATCTCGGCGAGATACAACTCATGGTAGCTGTCGACCATGCAGTCAAGGCTAAAGTTCTGATCGACCCGAATCCTGCCCGCTCGACCATGTCGATGCGCTAACTCAGGGTCCTCAAAATAGTTGATGATGCTTTGCGCCAGAGCGGCGGGACTAGCAGCAGTTACCAGTTGGCCGGTAACACCCTCCTCGATCAGTTCCGCGTTGCCTCCGACGCGGGTCGCCACTACCGGAATCCCGCATGCCATAGCTTCGAGAATCGTGTTGGAGATTCCCTCGCCGCGCGATGGCAAAACGAAGCAGTCAAGGCCGCGCATGATTTCCGGTATGTCGATGCGCTCACCGGCGAACCAGGCCAGCTCAGCCGCGCCGCCCTCGTCCAAAATGCGTGTGACTTCGGCACGCAGAACGCCATCGCCAACGATAACCAGCCGCATTCGATCGCGTGCCGAGGGATTCATCCGCAGCGCCATTAGGAACGCGCGGGCGAGTGTGCTTTGATCCTTCACATGATCCATGCGACCCACTGTGCCCACGAGCCAGTGGTCGGAGCCGCGAAATGGGCAGTCAGCAATGGGGACTCGCCCGGCTGCGGGCGGATGAAATCGATCCGAGTCAACTCCGTTATAAAGCTGCGTGACCCGGTCCGCCGAGATCCCGACACGATCATGCATGTAACGCTTCAGATCCTGCGAGACGGCAACGTAGCGCGAAACAAAAGGACTGTATGCGCGGCGTACCCATTGATAACGACCACGCGCTCCGTCCGGATCGCCGGCATCGCGCCCGTGCTCGCCATGAATGCGGACCGGAACGCCAGCCGCCCACGCGGGCACGACAGCCTCGAGCGATGCAAGGTTGCGTGTATGCACCACTGCCGGCTGTAATTGTCTAAAAATCTGCCATAAGCGAGGGTAGAGTCTCCAAAGGTGGCCAGGAGCTTTGTGCAAAGCCACGTATTGCACGTCCTGCCGTTGGACGCGCTGAGAAAAAAGGGGCGACACTTCAGTTAACGCCAGCACCGCGTGCCGCCAGCTGCTTTCAGGCAGTCGGTTGATCAGATTGACAACTCCGTTTTCGAGTCCACCGACATCGAAGCGATAGATGACATGTGCAACTAACAGTGGACCGCTTCGGTCGATCATCGGTTGGCAGTTGCTTCGAGCGCATCATCGATCGGACCCGACATCGCTTCGATGAAAGCACTCAACCTGCGCACACTGTCCGCAACATCGTCACTTACCGGTGTGTATATGGCGACCCAGGCCGCCGTATCGGAAGCGCCAATCAGCCGCTGTACTGCAAGCTCGACCTTCGCGCGTACGTCGCTGCTAGTAGAGTGACCCAGCCAATACCAGTGCCAGATCAGAAATTGTTCGTTCGCGCCGCGCACGACCGCGGTTCTTATCAACGTCTTCTCGCCATTCAAATCGACATCGCGTGTCCCACTTTCCACCAGCCGCCAGCGTTTGCGTTCTGTACTCGCAATCTGGTTCAGCGTATTGACAAGTTCGGCACCCTGCTTCTGACCGCGATACATACCTAGATAAACCCCGACAGGAGGGTCATCTCGGCGCGCAAAGGCTTGAACGTCCACTGCCGTGGGGGCTACCAGATCCGGCGCCCAATCACCGGGCGCAACGGCGGCAACTTGCCAGCCGCCGCGCGGAGTGATCTTTTCGATTTGGAGTGGGCGTTCGTCCACTCGAGACTCGATCCATCGAGCCACGGCGGGCCACGCTGCAACCGTCAGCAAGCTGGCGAGCAATGCGGTCACGACTGTCTGAATCGAGACTTCAAGCAGTGGACCACGACGGGCGCGAAGCACCGTTGACCGGGGTTCTTTGTCACTCCAGCGCATGCCGATGACAAACATTCCGAACATCGCAGCACCGAAGATCACCCAGCCCAGCAAGTTGTGATCGACGCCAGTGCCCAGACGGTTGTTCGAGATGTGGCCAAGCAGCACAATGGTGTATGCACGTAGCCAATTGCTGACGAGTGCCACCGCAAGCGCGAGGCAGACAAAGACGACTCGCTTCATCGACTTGCGGTAATGAAGCCACGCAAAGAGACACCCGACCATGAACGCTGCGATCAAGTATCGAACACCGGAGCACGCTTCAACAACCGACCAGCTGCCGCTCGGCAGGACGAAGTAGTTGCCTTCGCGATAAACCGGAATTCCTGTCACGCGCAGCGCACCCACCGTGAAGTCAGCGGTCCACTCCATCAGGACCGGCAGCAGTCCCTCTCCGAACGGCACTGCAAAAAAGAGAAACCCTAGAGGGAACGCCAACTGTCGCGCCCAGGTCCGACCCATCACGGTTAGCACAGTCGCAGCGATCATCCCCACTGCGGCAAACTGCGTGACCACTGTCGCACTAGCGAGCTCACCTAGCAGCCATACGAAACCGGCTGCGGCGATGACGGCGAATCCTGGCCAAAACGGCTTCATCGGTAGCGATGACAGTGCCGCACACTCATGCCATGCCATCCAGATGGCGACAGGAATTACGAGGTAGCAGTGTCCGTAGGC
>DATEOP010000046.1:0-3553 GCA_035274065.1 Burkholderiaceae bacterium | reverse complement strand
CAAGCCAAACTTGCCGTGAATCGCAGGCGCCGACAGCCCTTTCATTCCTTTCTCAAGGATGTAGCCGCGAATCTTGCCGGCGTCATTCTTCGCCCAGACGACAAACACGTCGGCGATCGGCGAGTTGCTGATCCACATCTTTGATCCAGACAGCTTGAAGCCGCCGTCAGCCTTCTTCGCGCGCGTTTCCATGCTGCCTGGATCGGAGCCGTGATTCGGCTCGGTCAATCCGAAGCATCCGATCAACTCACCGGTCGCGAGTTTGGGCAAGTATTTTTTCCGCTGCGCTTCGGAGCCGAACTGATAGATCGGCAGCATCACCAGCGAGCTCTGCACACTCATCATCGAGCGGTAGCCCGAGTCGACCTTCTCAATCTCGCGTGCGATCAAGCCGTAGCAAACGTAGTTCAGCGCGTGCCCGCCATACTCGGTGGGCAACGTGGCGCCCAACACTCCAAGCCCGCCCAGTTCACGAAAAATCGAAGGATCCGTTTTTTCATGCCGGAACGCTTCGAGAATACGCGGTGCCAGTTTGCCCTGCGCGTATGCGGATGCCGCGTCGCGCACCATACGCTCGTCAGGCGTTAGCTGATCCTCCAGTAGGAACGGATCGTCCCACTGAAACGAGGCTTTTAAATTATGGGGGGAATCGGGGGCGTTCATGGGTCTAAGCGGACGTTGGGCATGGTACTCGTTCGTCGCGACGGCTCACGCGCGGACGATGTGTGGTGAGGCGGCGTTGTTCACAAAAGACCGCACAGGGATGAGGAGAACGCGCGTCGAGTTGGTCGAAAACTGACCCTCACAACAGGGCGGTATTTACGCATACCGTGAATATTCGGCACGCGTCAGGCTGACTTGGCGGGTTTCGTTTGACTTTTCCGATATGTAGAAATGAAGACAGATGTCTTCATCTCATACGGAGAACGTTATGCGAAACGGCTCGAATCCGAAAAACCCAACCGTGGTAACGCTGGTCGTTGCGGTTGCAATACTCACCTGCTTGTTTACGGTAGCGCACCGCCAGAACGAAATCGAGTCCCGCGTACCACCCGTTAAACCCTTCTCAAACACCGCGCCACAGGACGCACCGCCGTCGGTGCTCGACCCAGCGTTGCGGAGCCTCGATAGCGTCACGCAGCACGGTTGAACTTGACGGACACTGGTAGCACTGCGTTCACGGGAGCCTGCTTCGCCGTCGCTGTTCAAAGCCAGCGCTTGCGGCGCCGGTACGTCTTCATGCCGCGAAAGCTCTTGCGGCCCTCCGATGACAGTCCGAGGTAGAACTCCTTGACGTCCTTGTTCTGCGCCAGCACCTTGGCGGGGCCGTCCATCATGATGCGGCCGCTTTCCAGGATGTAGCCGTAGTCAGCGTATCGAAGGGCTACGCTGGTGTTCTGCTCAGCCAGCAGGATGCTGACGCCTTCCTTCTGGTTCAGATCGCGCACGATTTGGAAGATCTCTGCGACGATCTGCGGGGCGAGACCCATCGATGGCTCGTCGAGCAGCAGCATGCTCGGCTTGGCCATCATCGCGCGGCCGATCGCGACCATTTGCTGTTCGCCGCCGGAGGTGTAGCCCGCCAGGCTGGTGCGGCGCCTCTTTAGCTTTGGGAAGTACGCATACACGCGCTCGAGCTCCTGCTGCACCTGCGCGCCGCCGATCGGGCGGGTGTATGCACCGGCGATCAGGTTGTCTTCGACGGTCAGGTGCGCGAAGCAGTGCCGCCCCTCCATCACCTGCACCATGCCCATGCCCACCAGATCGCCGGGGCTAAGCGCGTCGACGCGCTGGCCGCGGAACTCGATCGAGCCTTTGGTTACGGCGCCGCGCTCCGAGGCGAGCAGCGTCGACACTGACTTCAGCGTGGTGCTCTTGCCGGCGCCATTGCCGCCGAGCAGCGCGACGATCTTGCCTTGCGGTACCTGGAACGACACGCCACGCAGCACGAGGATGACGTGGTCGTAGATGACCTCGATGTTCTTTACCGCGAGCACCGGCCGCGACGCCGCTTCAGAGTCCGCGGCGCCGGCCCGTGCGTTGACGGTCGCTATCGCACTCAAGACTTGCAATCGCGCGGCTTGACGTTGTTTTCTTTCGCGAACTTCGCCGCCGACTCCTCGATCTGGTCGCGGATGAGCTTTGGATCGTGCGCCCCCATCCAGTCGTGAACGATTTTAAATTTGGTGCCGTCCCACTGCATCATCAGAAACTTGCCAGCACCTTCATGGTCGCGGCAGGTCACCTTGAACGGCGGGATTAGGCCGTCGATGCCATACTCGTCGCGCTTCGCCTTGGACGTGAAGTCCAGCTTTTCGTAAGCGTCCCGGAACTCCTTGCCGGTGATCGCCTTGCCGACTTTGTTGTTGTCCTTCTGCGCTATCTTGATCGCCTCGACCCAGTTGACCGCCGCAGCCACGCCGCGGTTGTAGTACATCGTGCCGACGCGCTTCGGTTCCGCCATGTTGCCTTTACCGGCGCCGTACACGACCTTCTTGATGTCCGCGATCAGCGGAATGTCGGTGCCCGGCCTGACGTGCCCTACGACATGGGTGCCTTTCGCAGCTGCGCCGCCGGCGATCATGTCCTCTTCAGCGCCACCGAAGGTGACGAAGATGATGCGCTCTCGTTTAAAGCCGGTGCGCTGGGCGGTGGTCAGCGCCGTGCCGCTCATTCCCGTACCGGCGCCCCAGAAGGTCACCCAGTCGGCCTTCGCCTGGCGAATCTGCAGCCACTGGGCCTGCTGCTCCAAGCCTGGGGGCGCGATCGGAATCTCGAGGAGATTCACGCCCCACCGCTTGCAGATTTCCCGCATCGCTGGAAGCGGCTCACGTCCGTACGCGGTATCGATGTAAAGGTGTACGACCGTCTTACCCTTCATCTTGTCGATGCCGCCTTCCTGCTGCTGGATCCAGTTCAGCTTCATGGCGATCTGCGACCAGTAATTGCTGTGCACGCCGAACACCCAAGGCCAGACGCGGCCATCAGCGGCATCGGTGCGGCCGTAGCCGGCTTGTGCTAGTACGACGTTGTCGTCGGCAACGCGGCCGATGACAGCGTAGGCCAGTGGAGTGCCGTACACGTCCCACACGAGCGTCTTCTGGCCGTTGTCACCCGTCATCAGACGCTGATAACACTCGACGCTGCGCGCGGCGTTGTATTCGGTCTCGCACTCCTTGTAGACCAGCTTCACGCCGTTGACGCCGCCAAACTTCATGTTCACATAGTTCAAATAATCGATCTCACCGCCAAAGTAACCCGTGCCCATAGCGTTGTAAGGCCCAACTCGAATACTCGGGATGGCAATGTATTGCTCGTCGGCGGACGCCAACTGCGCGCTTGCGAGCAGCGCACATGCAACCAGCAGCGATCGGACTTTCATGATGGTGTCTCCTACTTGGTGAAGTGCATCAATGACGGAACGGCCATAGCCGCAGCCGTTCCTTGGTGAGCTGCCAGATCCGCGCCAGCCCGAGCGGTTCGACTATAAGAAACGCGATGATCATTACGCCGAAAACGATCTGCTCGACCGCCGAGATCAGACTGGCATCAA
>DATEOP010000045.1:0-4541 GCA_035274065.1 Burkholderiaceae bacterium | reverse complement strand
ATCGAACGCATCCATGAAGCCGAACGGGCCGTAGTCAATCGTGATGCCAAGGATCGACATGTTGTCGGTGTTCAGCACACCGTGGCTAAAGCCGATGCCCTGCCACTGGGCGACCAGGCGCGCGGTACGGCGCGCCACTTGTTCAAGGAATGCGAGATAGGGCTGCTCAGCAGTCCGACATGCGGGGTAGAACCGTTCGATCACATAGTCGGCAAGTTGCCGAAGCGCGCCGTACTGCTGCGTCCAGTAGAAGTACTCAAACGAGCCGAAGCGTACAAACGTGGGCGACATGCGCAACGTGACCGCAGCCGTTTCCACGGTCTCGCGAAACACGGGCTGATCAGACCCGATGACGGCCAGCGCACGGGTCGTCGGTGTCCCCAAATGATGCAAGGCCTCGGAGCCTAAAAATTCGCGAATCGACGAGCGCAAGACCGCGCGCCCATCGCCCATGCGCGAATACGGCGTCTTGCCTGAACCCTTCAGCTGCAGCTCCCAACGTTCGCCGGCAGGTCCGATTGCTTCACCGAGCAGCAACGCCCGCCCATCGCCGAGGCGAGGCACGTACACCCCAAACTGATGGCCCGAGTAGACGGCAGCCAGCGGATCGGTGCCCGAGATGTGCCGATTGCCGGCCATCGCCTGAATGAGTCCGGGTAGTTCGCTCTGGCCCAAACCAATCAATTCGCCCGCGGCCTCAGAAAAACCCACCAGGTACGGCTCCGGCAAAGGGGCCGGCGGCAATCGCGTGTAGAACGCGCTTGGCAGGCGCGCGAACGAATTGTCAAAGCGCAGCCCAAGGTCAATTGGCGACCCATCCTGCGATACGGAAGTTTCTTCAGTAGCGACGTGTGCGTCCAACAGCTTCTCCGAGAGGTATGGATTGTAGGAGCTTGACGGCCTGCGACCGAGCCACCAGCATATGTGGGCAAGGCCGCTGATTCATAGAGTGAATAGAGATGAGCAAGCCAGCGACCACCCGGGAGGACAGTCTGATGTTGCAAGGCCTGATGATGCAGATGCCGCTGTTGATCTCGTCACTGATCGAGCATGCGGATCGCCATCATGGCGATATTGAGATCGTCTCGCGCCGGGTCGAAGGCGATGTCCATCGCACCACGTACCGCGGGCTGCACCGGCGAGCGCGACAGATGGCCAACGCGCTCGGCGGACTGGGCATCGATCGCGGCGAGCGCGTCGCAACACTCGCCTGGAACGGCTACCGGCATATGGAGCTCTACTTCGCGGTATCGGGCGCGGGCAGCGTACTGCATACGATCAATCCACGGCTGCATCCCGAGCAGATCGCTTGGATTGTCAACCACGCAGAGGACCGTGCACTGTTTTTTGATCTGACGTTCCTGCCACTGGTCGAAGCGATCGCGCCGCATTGCTCAACCGTAAGGCGCTGGGTGCTGATGACGGATCGATCGCATATGCCTGCCGAGAAGCCTGAGAAGCTCGGCAGCCTGATCTGCTACGAGGACTTGATTGAAGGCCGATCTGATGTGTTCACCTGGCCGCAATTCGATGAGAACACTGCATCGTCGATGTGCTACACGTCCGGCACGACCGGCCATCCGAAAGGCGTGCTGTATGCACATCGCTCAACGATCTTGCATACGCTGGCGTCGGCGCTGCCCGACGCACTGAGCCTATCCGCGCGCGACGTGATCTTGCCCGTCGTCCCAATGTTTCACGTCAACGCCTGGGGGTTACCGTATATCGCGCCAATGGTCGGAGCAAAGGTCGTTTTCCCCGGCCCGCGTCTGGACGGTGAATCGCTTTACGAGTTGTTCGAATCCGAAGGGGTTACGTTTTCTGCCGGCGTTCCGACCGTCTGGCAGGGACTGTTGGCTTTCATGGAGGCCAATAATCTGAAGTTCTCGACGATGAATCGCACTGTGATCGGCGGGTCCGCGTGCCCGCCCGCGATGATCAGGTTGTTTCAGGACAAGTACGGCGTCGATGTGCTGCACGCATGGGGAATGACCGAGATGAGTCCGCTTGGCACGGTATGTACGTTCAAGCAGAAGCACATCGGGTTGCCGGCCGAGCAGCGGCTGCCAGTGCAATACAAGCAGGGCAGGGCCCTGTTCGGCGTCGATATGAAGATCACCGACGATGAGGGCCATGAACTGCCATGGGACGGCGATGCATTCGGTGATCTGCTGGTGCGTGGACCCTGGGTGGTTCGCGATTACTACCGCAGCGGTGAGGACGATCCACTGATCAACGACCCCGCTGGCAAGGCCTGGTTTCGCACCGGTGATGTATCAAACATCGACAGCGACGGTTACATGCAGATCACCGATCGCAGCAAGGACGTGATCAAGTCCGGAGGCGAATGGATCAGCTCGATCGAGCTCGAAAACATTGCGGTGTCGCATCCCGCCGTGCAGATGGCGGCGTGCATCGCGGCGCCGCATCCGAAATGGGACGAGCGGCCGTTGTTGATCGTCGTCAAGAAGCCGAATGCGGACGTATCGCGTGACGAGCTATTGGCGCACTATCAAGGCAAGGTCGCGAAGTGGCAGATGCCCGACGATGTGGCGTTTGTCGAGTCGCTCCCGCTGGGTGCGACGGGCAAGATCCTTAAGTCGAAATTGCGCGAGCAATTTCGCGCGCATCGGCTGCCTACGGCATAACTAGAGTCTTGACCTGATTCGGTCATTTATATTGAGAAGCCGCTTAAACATTGAGAAGCCGCTTAAAGTATTTCCCGTCGTCAAAACAACAGGAGACCACATGAATCGGCGCCACGTCATCAGTTGCATCACCGCCGCCGCTGCGGCGATTTTCGCTACGTCGGCGTTGGGGCAAACCAAGTCGGCCCTTTCGAGCACCGCCGCTGCAACCTCAGTCGCGCAGACGATCAAGATCGCCTATGTCGATCCAGGCTCAGGTCCATTCGCAGGCGTCGGAGCAAACCTGCTGAAGCACTTTCAGTTCACTACCGACCTGGTCAACGCCGAGCAGCTCGCTGGACCGGGTATCAAGTTCGAGATGGTCGCGTTCGACAACAAGGCGTCGCCGCAGGAAACACTGACCGTGTTGAAACAGGTCATCGACCAGGGCATTCGTTACATCGTGCAAGGGCAGGGTTCTGGGGTGGCACTGGCGCTGATCGATGCGATTGAAAAGCACAACGAACGCAACCCGAATCAGTCGATCCTGTTTCTGAACTACGCGGCTGTCGATCCAGACTTGACCAACAGCAAATGCAGTTTCTGGCATTTCCGGTTTGACGCAAATACCGACATGAAGATGGAAGCATTGACCGCTTACATCAAAGATAGGCCCGAGGTAAAGAATGTTTTCCTGATCAACCAGAACTATTCGCACGGTCACCAGGTGTCGCGGGTCGCGAAGGAATTGCTCGCACGCAAGCGTCCCGATATCAAAGTGGTGGGCGATGACCTGCATCCACTGGGTCAGGTACGTGACTTCGCGCCTTACATCGCAAAAATGCGGGCTTCGAATGCCGACACAGTAATTACTGGCAACTGGGGCCCCGACCTTGCGTTGCTGGTGCGTGCGGCACGCGAAGCGGGGTTGAACGCAAACTTCTACACCTATTACGGAGGAGTGGTCGGCACACCCACCGCGGTCGGTCCGGCGGGCGAAAACCGGATGCGCATGGTCAGCTATTGGCATCCAAACATAACGCCGAACTATCCGGGGGAGCAGCTTTATCTGGATTTCAAGAAGCGGTTTGGTGAAGAGTTCTACGCCGTGGCGACTTATGCATCGCTGACGATGCTGGCCGATGCAATGAAGCGGGCGAAGTCGACCGACCCGCTGCGGGTGGCGTATGCAATGGAAGGAGGCAAGCGCGCTGGCGTGAATGGCGACATCGAAATGCGCGCAGCAGATCACCAGCTGCTGCAACCGCTTTGGGTGGTCTCTTGGACCAAGGTAGGTGGCCCGAATAAGCACGACATTGAAAAGACCGGCTTCACTTGGAAAACCGAAGTCGCATATCCGACGTATGTCGCGTCGCAGCCAACCAGCTGCGCGATGAAGCGACCCGCATTACCGTAAGAGATCCAAGCTGACATTTGCCGGCCCGGCTCTCCGGGCCGGTTTTTCATTAGGACGCAGCCTTGCTCGAGACTTGGATTAGCCAGGCGCTTTATGGCGTCAGCTATGGACTGCTGCTGTTCATGCTCGCCGCCGGGCTTACGCTCATCTTCTCAATGATGGGTGTGCTGAACTTCGCGCACGCAAGCTTCTACATGCTTGGCGCTTACATTGCCTATCAGATCAGTACCTGGATCGGGTTCTGGCCGGCGCTGATACTGGCACCGGCGGTGCTGTTTGTGATCGGCGCGATTATTGAGCGCTGGGGACTGCGGCGCGTGCACAAGTGGGGGCATGTACCCGAGCTGCTGTTCACCTTCGGCCTGTCGTACATCATCATCGAACTCGTGCAGGTCATTTGGGGGCGTCAGGCTGTTGCGTACCGCGTCCCTGCGGAGCTCGACGGCCCGGTCGACTGGATGCAGCGCTTCGGTATCACATTCCCCGAGTATCGGATG
>DATEOP010000044.1:0-3028 GCA_035274065.1 Burkholderiaceae bacterium | reverse complement strand
CAGATCGATGGCCTGCGCCAGCGTGCGAACGCTCCGAAACTTGCGCGCATCGACGTCGCGGTTGAAGGCGTCGTTAAACCGCAGCACGATTTCAGCCGCATCGATGCTGTCCAGATCGAGGTCTTGGTACAGATCGGCGTCCGGCACCAGCCGTCTGGCCTCAATCGCAAATTCGCGCTGCAGAAAATCGCGTAGCCAGGGCTCGGCATCATCGGGCGTCCCCGACACGGTAGCGGCTGCAACCCGGTCAGCGTGAAGTCATCGCGCTTCATGCTCTACGCCGCCTGCGCAGCCCCGCGCTGGCTCGCGACAAAGGCAGCCAAAGCGCGCACGTTGGCAAAATGCCGACGATTGTTTTCGTTGTCCGCGGTGAGTTTGACGCCGTAGCGCTTGGCGAGCGCCACGCCGATTTCGAGCGCATCGATCGAATCCAGACCTAACCCCTCGACGAACAACGGAGCGACAGGATCGATGTCCTCCGGGCGCATGTCTTCCAGCCCGGTGCACTCGATGATCAACTGCGCAATTTCCTGTTCAAGCGGATCCACGACGAGCGAGCTCCCTGACGTAAAACTCACGCAAGTGTTCGGTTAATGCGCGCGCAGCGAGCGAAACGCTGCGATCGCCCTGAAGAAACTGCGCCGGGTCGATCGCGGCATGTGCGGTTACGCGCACCTTCGGGCGCACCCTGGGCGCCAACCACCAGCGACTTTTCTTGGTCAATAGCGGCTCCGAAAATTCGATCGTCACCGGTACCACCGGACAACCCGAGCGCACCGCAATGTGAGCTGCACCGCGACGCAACCTGATCACGCCGTCGTCGGCCGTGCGCGTGCATTCGGGAAAAAGCACCAGTGTTTCACCTGCCTTGATACGGGCTCCGCACTCATCAATGAGCGCCTGAGGATCCGCGTTGACAATGTAGTCCGCGCCACGAATGCCGCCCCAGGTAAACGGGTTGACCTGCAGTGACCGCTTGGCGATCACGACCGCATCCTTGACGTAACCCAACAGAATAAGCGCGTCAATCAGCGACGGATGATTCGCAACGAGGAGCGATCCGGGGGCCGGCATGCGGTCCAGCCCATTGACGTCGAGGTCGATCAGCCGCAAGACACGCATGCTGCCGACGTACGCGCGCATCGTGTGATACATGACGCGACGAATGCGGTGCGCGCGGCGCGTCTTGTCGCGCCCGAAAAGCAAATACGTGGGCACGATCAGCGCGCTCATCAACGCACCGTACGCGCCAAACACCGCAAACAAGGCGACTTGCCCAATCGATCGGCTCGCTCGCCCGATGCGAGCGCCAATGCTGGACGGCCGCCCCTCCGGCGCCTGTGGCCGGCTTTGCTCATCGCGCGCGGAGTCTGCGCGCTCGGTCAGGACAACTGCCATCGGGTCACCTTGTGCTGCCGCTAACCGCAGACCGCTCCCACGCACATTCAAATCGCGAACGCTATTAAACCGCGTCCCATTTCAACTCCGTGGGATTGTAAATCCCGGCCATCCCGTCGAACACGCCGGTTAGCGGGGACCTGGCGAGTCCAGCCACCGCAAGCTGACAGCTCTGCCAACTGGAGATCCAGACCTGCCGACTTGCATTTTCGCCAGCCTTCAGTCGAGCTTCGGCGGTCACCCAGGCCCGCAAGACGGTCTCCGGTGCGGCGGCATCCCCCGGAGAAAGTCCCAGCATCGCGGCGGCCGCGCCTAAATCGCGTCTGCGCGCAATTGATTCGAGGTCGACGCCAACGGCTTCACCCGCGACTATCACCGCTACACAGTCGTCGCTGTGCGCAATGCTGGCATACACGGGTGAGCTTGCGCGCAGTTGCAACCGCCCTTCTGAATCGACGTCGATCGTCACACCGCCTAATCCACCTGACTCCAGGCTCTCGTGCAGCATGCAATGGGCCACGACAAACTGCGCACGTCGCTGTGGCCGCGAGATTCGGTCGAGACGTGCGCGCTCGCTGCCGGAGAGCCGGGTTATCTGCTCTGATTGCCACGCATCGTCAAGCGGCATGCTGAATCGACGCAACCAAAGCGATGGTTTCACGCGCGCCCAGCGGTTTTAGTCACGAAAAGAATCCACGATCTTGCCCTTGAGCGCTGACTCGATCGACGCAATCGGCGCGCCGAGTAGCACGCTGGCACGACCGTGCAGCACGGCTACGCCGGATGCCCAAATCTCGAATCGATACGCAACGTGATCGCCTGACCGGAATTCGCTGACGGCGGTAATAACGAGGGGGCCTGCGCATTGGTCGAGTCGTTCCGCACTCCATTGCAGGTCCGACGCGGAAACCAGAAGTCCGTGACGCGCACCCGTAACGGGCAGTCCGCTGCTTGCCAACAGCGCGCCATGAATCGCCATCGCCTGCGCGCCGTATTCGAGACCGCAGACAATTGACAGCACCCCTGCTTCTGCCAAGGGGTGATCGGATGCGCGATGCGAGTCACTCTCGCAGACAATCGACTGGTCGTCGAATGACACGACGCGATCAATCAGACGCATGCGACCGGTGTGCGGCAGCAGCGTTTCGATTGCCGGCGTCGCAGTCATGACTTTGCGACGAACAACGGGCGTCCATTGCCTTGACGCAGCACGATTTCGGACGGCCCAGCCTGCGCCAGGGCCGCGAACAGCGGCAATAGACGCGCCGTCGGATTGCCGCAACGTATCGATTCCAGCTCGGGCTCCGCCAGCACAGTGTCGGATGCTGCCCTGATGCGGTCGGCCGCGCCGTCAGTCAGCTTTAGCTGTGCAACCGCGCCGTCGAACTCGGGTGGTCCGAGGACCAGCGCAAGCGACCATGCATCGACCGTGGGCCGAGCTTCCGACAGTGGAAACGGGTACGGCAGGTCGTAGCAAACCATGAGTACCGGTGACTGCCCCGCGATGGCCTGCACCCCGGTTTCCAACAGCGCCGCCGTGGCCGTGGCATCGAATGCGCACAAACTGGTGACGGCGCGGTGGCTCGCAACCGCGATACTGTAGTAACCCGACGCTGCGTTGTGCACCGAG
>DATEOP010000043.1:0-4820 GCA_035274065.1 Burkholderiaceae bacterium | reverse complement strand
GGGTGACCCGTCGTCGTTCGTATCGAACGCGTATTCGACCTGCATGTTCACCACGCCTTCGGCAAGCGAGACGACGCGTAGTGCGTTGTCGACAATTTCTATTCGCTTCAGCGTCGGGATACCGTCCGACGGCGCACATTCATTGCAACCAGCGACGTAATAGCCGCGTACAAAGTAGCGACGGATCGGTGCGAGGTTTGCAGGATCGCAAGCAGCGGTCCGCAGGTTGAACTGTGCGGCGAGGTTGGAAACTTTGAGCGCCGGCGCATCGTTAATGCACTGCGACGCCTGAACGTAGATATTGCGGACATCGACTGCTGCCGCAGCGACTGCGTCCGCGCTGACACGGCGCACCACGATCACATCAGTGCCAGGTACCCGAGCGGGTAGACAACCCAGCGCGACGTCACCGGCAAGGGGATCATCCCAGCCAATCAACTGGGCCGGAAAGCGCGGTGGGGCTGCCGTAGGCTGCCACCCGAGGGACGCGATGTCGGCGACATTCCAATTGCACGGCGACGTGTCCGTAAATATCGTGTCGGACGGCGGCAAAAACGTGCCATAAAAGCCCGCATGGCGCATATCGTCGCCAATCACGTCCACTGCGAATCGGCTGTTTTCAATCAATCGCGAGACGCGCTCCAGGTCCGATCGCCCACCTGACGTTCGATCGAACACCGTTGCCAGGACCGTTAGCAGGACGAGTCCAATCGTCAAGCCGATCATTAGCTCGATCAGCGAAAAGCCTGCGTTTCTTTGGCGCGGCACTACCGCGTTCGGTCGCATTTACGGACCGGGATTCAAGGTACCGATACGAAGTAGCGTCGTCATCAGCCGGCGCTGGTTTTCGTTGCCGAATTGATCGCGGCCGCAGCCTGCAGGTGCGAAGTTGTTGTCGACGATCGGGGCTGCGCCGGCGCTGGCGCCCTGCCAGGCGATCGAAACCGCGTAAACGCGATTGAAAGCATCAATCTCGTGGACGCATCCCATCGCACCTACCAGCACGCCGGTGTTTGCATTGTCGATTCTTTCGTTACCTCCAGACAGCAGCTGTCCCCAGGCGCAACGGTCACGGTCCGCCATCGGTGCCGCTGGGTTGCAGGTCTCAACGCTGTAGGCCGTGGTGCCGGATGGCGTCGTGCTTGACACGTAGCCGGTAACTCCGCTGTCGCCCGTCACGTAGGCTGCCGCGTTCGCCCGGTTGCCCTCGATGCGCGTCACCATGTCCTGCAGCAGCATCGCGGCTTGTGCGCGTTGCACCGCTTCCACTTCAGTGACGAATGAACGCGAAACCAGTCCCGCAACACCGAGGAGACCAAATGCAACGACGACGACGGTGACCATTGACTCGACCAAGGCAAAACCGGCAAATCGCCTCGCAGTTGTTGGCATTTGGCGTCTCGTCATGAACAGGTTGTTTTAGCGGAGCGCGACAGGCCTGACGGATCGAGGCGAATCGTCCGTCCTGTCGCACCCGCGCTAGGCGGACAGATTTGAAAGTTGCCCACCGTCACCAGCGAAGCGCGACCACCGCCATCAAAAGTCAGCGTCGCAGGGGCCGCTGCGAACCCGACGGCTGCTCCAACCGGGTCGCGCGCGCGCAGCACGTTTGCGCCGAAGCTGATCGTCCAACCATTGACCCAGTCACCATTGCGGGGAGCGACGACGACGTTTGCGTTGCGCTTGACTGCTTCGCTGCGCGCGAAGTTCAGATCCGCAATCAGGTCGAACGTCGCGCCGCGAATCTGCGTCGACTGATTGAGCCAAACGAAGCTCGACACGCTGGTGCCTGCGAGAATGGCCATGATCGAGATCACGACCATCGCCTCGATCAGCGTGAAACCCCGCTGGGCGGATTTCGACGCGCGTTGTATGGAAGTATTCATCGTCTACCAGCAGCGATTTCCGACGGCGGTGCGATTGCCCGCCTGGTCGATCGTCAACACGCCGCAGCGATCGGTTGCCTGCGTATCGATGGGAGTCGCTGAAACCTGAAATCCAGCCGGCGGACCGGCGACGACGGCAATGGCCACCGTGTACCGCGCCGCTACATCGGCCGGAGCGGTCATGTTCAGCGCAGCCACGGTCCCGGCGTAGCTGCGACGATCAAGAAAGAACTGCGATTGCCGGCTGGCGACATCGCTGACAAAGGCTTGCACGGCGGAACGATGGCCGCGCAACACATACTCGCTGTAATTAGGAATCGCAACCGCCGCCAGGATCGCAGCGATCGCCATGACGACGGCAAGTTCGATCAGCGTGAAGCCACGCGACACAGTGTTGCAAGCATGTCCGCCTGTCATCGCGTCACCCACGTATTGCGCGCATCGCGGGTCAGTGAACCCCAATGCGAAGGAATTGCCGCGGTCGTACGTGCGTTCGCGTGATTGATCGTGTAGACAAACCCTGCCGTGCTTCCAACGCCGGTCGCTGTGGCCACGTAAGCCTGACCACCGGTCGCGACAACGCAGCTGATCGCGAAACTATCGAGGTTCGTCGGTGTTGCGTGAGCGCACGCACCCGCTTTGGCGTACGTGCTGTTGTCCTTGTAGAACTGATCCATTCGCGCGCGATAGTCGCCGAGCGCATTTCCCGCCTCGACCAGATGGCCGCGCGTGACATAACGCGAATAATTCGGCACGCCGATCGCCGCGAGGATGCCGAGCACCGCCACGAGGACCATTGCCTCGATCAGCGTAAAGCCGGCTGTTTCTCGTTTTTTCATGGCAAACGCGCTCCTGTGCACCAATTGGGTAACGACGCCCTAGGGCGGTTCTTAAATACCCGGGATGTACGATCCGGCAAGGCCGACGAGCGGTTTGCGTCCCACCGCCGGTGCCCGAAAAAGGGGCAAATTTCTGGAGCCGAAGCTCAATGCGATCGTGCGAAATGCGACGTTGTATCTTCATCAAAGCGAATGCCTGAATTGATACTTACTTCCGCCCAACGCCAGGCGTTAAAAGGTCGCGCGCACGGCCTGCGACCGGTGGTGCTTCTGGGGGTAGCGGGCCTTACCGACAAGGTGTTGCGTGAAATCGATCGTGCCCTGTCAGCTCACGGATTGATCAAGGTCAAAGTGCCCAACGATGACCGTAGTGAACGCACCCAGATTGCTGCCGCTGTTGCCGAAAAACTTTCGGCAGCGAACGTTCAATCAATCGGCAAGATGATTGTGCTGTTCAGACCACAGCCTGAAAGCGAAGAAAAGCAGGAGCCGGGCGCGACAAAGAATCAGCGGGCAGACGAGCGGCGCTCTAGGTCGAAAGATAGGCGCGTAATTAGCAGGTAATCACGCACTTCAGCGCAGCGTCGCTTTAGAAATTACGTATACGAAACCGAGACGATCGCATATTCGCGTTCGCCGCCCGGTGCGATCACCGTGGCGATGTCACCCTCGCTTTTGCCGATTAGCGCTCGTGCAATCGGACTCGATACCGAAATCCAGCCCGCTTTGATATCGGCTTCGTCGTCGCCGACGATCTGATACGTGACGTGATCACCCGAATTCTGGTCTTCGAGCTCGACTGTTGCACCGAATACCACTCGTCCCGCTGCATCGACGGTTGCCGGGTCAATGATCTGAAGCGCCGACAGCTTGCCTTCCAGCTCCTGGATGCGGCCCTCGACGAACCCCTGCCTCTCGCGCGCTGCTTCGTATTCAGCGTTTTCCGTCAGGTCGCCCTTTTCGCGCGCGTCCTTGATCGCCTGAATGATTGATGGCCGATCGACACCGCGCAGCCGCTGTAGTTCTGCCCTGAGTTTTTCGGCACCGCGCGCCGTAATCGGTATTGATCGCATCGTTTCAGTTAGGAGGAAGATTGTTTAAGCGCCCATGCAACGATTGCAGTGCGTACACCTTGAGCCGATCGAACTGCTGCAGCCCTTCGATTGCCGCGCGGCCCCCCGCCATGGTCGTGTAGTAGGTCACGCGCTGGGCGAGCGCAGTCGTGCGAATAGAGCGTGAATCGGCAATTTGACTGCGCACTTCGCTCACGGTGGTGATAACGAGATCGATGTCGCCGTTCTTGAGCAGGTCAACGACGTGCGGCCGCCCGTCCTTGACCTTATTTACCGTGGCAACCGGAATGCCGGCTGCTTCGATCGCTTGTGCTGTCCCGCGCGTCGCCACCAGTTGATAACCCTTGTCATGCAACAACCTTGCGACCGCAATCGCTTTGGGCTTGTCCTGATCCATCACGCTGAGAAACACAGTGCCGGATTCCGGCAGTGTCGATCCCGCACCCAATTGCGACTTGAATAACGCTTCACCAAATGTTTCGCCCACACCCATGACTTCGCCGGTCGAGCGCATTTCGGGGCCCAGCAACGGATCGACACCCGGGAACTTGGCGAACGGAAAAACCGCTTCCTTAATCGAGTAATACGGTGGCACGACTTCACGTGTCTCACCTTGTTGCTCGAGCGTGATGCCGACCATGACCAGTGCAGCGATCTTCGCCAGCTGCTTGCCGGTCGCTTTGGATACAAACGGCACCGTGCGGGAGGCGCGCGGATTAACTTCGAGCACGTAAACCGTCGCTTCACCGTCGTGTGTCTGGATCGCGAACTGAACGTTCATTAAACCGACGACGTTCAACGCTTGCGCCATCTGTTCGGTCTGTCGCTTCAACTCATTGATCATCGCGGGCGACAAAGAATAGGGCGGCAGCGAGCACGCGGAGTCACCCGAATGCACGCCCGCCTGTTCGATATGCTCCATCACGCCACCGATCAGCACGCGTTGGCCATCGGCAATGCAATCCACGTCGACCTCGATCGCATCATCAAGAAAGCGATCGAGCAGCACCGGCGAGTCGTTG
>DATEOP010000042.1:0-3493 GCA_035274065.1 Burkholderiaceae bacterium | reverse complement strand
GTTGGATCTGCGCAGCATCGAGCAGCTCAGCGATCGGAGTGATGCGCTCGTCATAAAGCGCGAGCTGCGTAAGCCGCGTGTGCACAGCGGCGACCTGCGAAATTGCGGAAGTGTCGGCCTCGCTTAGCGTGTCAATCGCAGCCCGCGCACCCTCCAGCAATCCAGCCGCGTGCGACAGTCGCTTGTGCTCTGTGGAGATCTCATCCCACTCGCGCGGCTGGGGGGAAAGCACGTCCATCTCGTCGACTATCCAGCGCAGCCTGTCCTGCTCGGCCATTGCAGTGGCGGCCATTGTTTCGGCTTCTGCACGTGCGCGCTGCGCGCCTTTCCAAGCGGCGAACGCTTCTGTCACTACGCGACGGGAGGGCATTAACCCACCGTGCTCGTCGAGCAGCAGCAACTGCGACGCGGGTCGCAGCAGCGACTGATGCGCGTGCTGGCCGTGTACGTCGACGAGATTTTCTCCGAGCTCGCGCAACTGGGTGAGAGTCACCGCCGAGCCGTTAATGAACGACTTGCTACGCCCTGCGGCGTCAATCGTCCGGCGAGCGATCAATGCGCCATCATCGCTGGCAAGGTCGTTTTGCACCAACCAACGCTGAACATATTCGCCTGGGCGAAACTCGGCCGAGATTTCGGCGCGTTGAGCGCCCTCACGCACGACGTCCGCATCGCCACGCTCGCCCAGCGCCAGCAGCAGAGCGTCGATCAAAATCGACTTTCCCGCTCCGGTTTCGCCGCTGAGCACTGTGAACCCTGCGGCGAAATCGAGATCGAGCGAATCGACGATCACGAAGTTGCGGATCGAAAGCGATAGCAGCATGCGCAAACCCAACCTACGCGCGACTATGCGGCTCGCTCGGCATCACGCTCCAATGAAGCTTTTGCCGCAGCGTCGCGAAGAAGTTATAACCGACCGGATGCAGGAGCGTGGCGACATGCGCACTTCGTTTCACCCGCACGATATCGCCGGGTGCGAGCCGCTCATAGGATTGCATGTCAAAGTGAGCCATCGCGTCACGCTCGTCGGTGATCTCGATCTCGATGACAACATCATCGTTCAATACGATCGGCCGGTTTGACAGCGTTTGCGGCGCAACCGGAACCAGCAGCACGCCGGCCAATGACGCGTAAAGAATCGGACCACCTGCCGACAGCGCATACGCGGTCGACCCGGTCGGTGTTGCGACGATGACCGCGTCGGCGCGCTGGTTGTACATCGTTGCCCCGTCCACGCGCACGGTGTACTCGACCATGCCACCGTTGACGCCGCGCGATACCACGATATCGTTCAGCGCGGCCGCGTGAAAGGTGGCTTTACCGGCGCGGCGCACTTCGCCATCCAGCAGGATGCGGCGATCGGTCTCATACGCGCCGCGCAGCATCGGAACCAGTACTTCGGACACCTGATCGAGCGACACATCGGTCATGAATCCGAGCCGGCCGTGATTGATGCCTATCAGCGGCACCCTGTGCGGCGCCAACTCGCGCGCAATGCCCAGCATCGTTCCATCGCCGCCGAGCACGATCGCGGCGTCGGCCTCTTTGCCGATCGCATGCACGCTGTGCCCAGAGTACTCGGCGAGCTGCACGTGCTCGCGCGTAACGGAATCCAGTAGAACTTTGGCACCAGTGGACTCGACGATCTTTGCGATCGCCAGCAGCGGCTCACGGATATTTTCCGCGCGCGGCTTGCCAAACAGAGCAACGTTGCTAAATGGCCTGGACATGAAACGATTATGCAGGAGGTGTACTGCATCTTGCGTACACTTTGTCGATGGGGTCGATGATGCTGGACGATAGAGCGCGTCAACTGCTAAAAACGCTGATTGAGCGTTATATCGCCGAGGGACAGCCGGTCGGATCGCGCGCTTTGTCACGCATTTCCGGACTTGAGCTTTCACCGGCGACGATCCGCAACGTGATGGCGGATCTGGAAGAGATGGGGTTTGTCGCCAGCCCGCACACGTCCGCTGGGCGCGTGCCAACGCCGCGCGGTTATCGCCTGTTCGTCGACTCGCTGCTGACAGTGACGCCGCTGGAGCAGCAGCAAACGCAGATCATGCAAGGCCAGCTGCAGATCGGCGACCCGGCGCGTGCGATGCAGTCGGCTGCGCAGCTATTGTCCAAGCTGTCGCAATTTGCGGGCGTGGTGCTGACGCCACGCCGCGCATCCAGCTTCAAACAGGTTGAATTCGTCCGGTTGTCAGAGCGGCGCGTGCTGCTGATCATCGTTACGCCCGAAGGCGATGTGCAAAATCGCGTGCTGATGACCGACGCTGCTTATTCTCAGCCGCAACTGGTCGAGGCAGCGAACATTCTGAACGAACATTTCGCGGGCCTCTCGTTCAACGAAGCGCGTACGCGCTTGCACGGAGAGCTCCGTCAGCTCGGTGCGGACATTACGCAGCTCCTTCAGGCCGCTGTGCAGGCGGGCAGCGATGCGGCCGCCGAGTCGGAGCCGGTCGTAATCTCGGGAGAGCGCAATTTGTTGGGGTTGAGCGATTTGGCGACCGACATGGTCAAGCTGCGGCGCATGTTCGACCTTTTCGATCACAAGACGCGATTGATTCAATTGCTCGACGTATCAATCGGCGCACACGGCGTACAGATCTACATCGGCGGCGAATCGCAGACCGTTCCTCTCGACGACCTGAGCGTCGTGGTTGCACCGTATGAAGTCGATGGCAAGGTTGTTGGCACGCTCGGTGTCATCGGGCCCACACGGATGGCCTACGAGCGTGTCATTCCGATCGTCGATATCACGGCGAAGCTGCTTTCTAACGTGTTATCGCAGACGTAACGTTGCTCGGTTGATAGCAATGCCGTTCTCTCCCGAGCCTCGTTACGAGCATGGCTCCGCTAGCCGGACCGCGGTGCTCCTCGTAAATCTCGGTACGCCCTCGGCTCCGGACGCTCCGGCTGTTCGCCGCTTCTTGCGTGAGTTTCTAAGCGATCGGCGTGTTGTTGAGATTCCGCGCGTTATCTGGTGGCCGATTTTGTACGGACTTGTGCTGCCGTTTCGTCCACGCAAGACCGCGGCCAAGTACGCGGCGATCTGGTCAAAGCAGGGCTCGCCATTGATGACCTACAGTCAGCAGCAGGCGCTACTGCTGCGCGGTTACCTGGGCGAGCGCGGGCTTGACGTTGAAGTCGCGCTTGCAATGCGTTACGGAGAACCGTCGATCGCGTCGGTGCTTGCCGAGCTGCGACGAACGGGCGTCGATCGGCTGCTGGTGCTGCCGATGTATCCACAGTATTCGGCGACCACGACAGCTTCCGTGCTCGACGCCGTTGCGGACCGGATCAAGTCGCTTCGCAATGTTCCGGAAGTGCGCTGGGTCAAACACTTTCACGACCATCCGGGCTACATCGAGGCGTTAAAGCGGTCGGTACTCGCTCATTGGAGTCGGTTTGGTGTACTCGGCACGGGTGACAAGCTGGTGATCAGTTTTCACGGTGTGCCCAAGCGAACGCTGGATCTGGGCGATCC
>DATEOP010000041.1:0-11720 GCA_035274065.1 Burkholderiaceae bacterium | reverse complement strand
CCCCAGAAGACGACCTCGATTCCGCGCTCGCCGATGCCAGCTTGCTTCAACAGCGGCGCGAGCGGTGTACCGGCCCACTTCGCTGTGCCAATGCCGCTGGTGAACCAGGGAAACCCATGGTTACCGCCGCATTCAATCGTGTAAATGACCTCCTGCTTCGGCCGCGCCTTGACTGCCGCAAGTGTCAGATTCATCGGCTTCTTGACGAGCCCGGCAATTTCCAGATTCCATTTCTTTTCGTCGATGACCGGCTTGTCGTAGTGCGACACGCGAAAAAACTTGTCGTTCGGCGTAATGAAGGAAGAGGCAAGGTTTTCCCACGGCTGCAGGTTCTCGACTACGCCGCCACTCGGGTTCGGACCAGGCTGGTCCAACCAAGGCACGACTTCTTCGCCTGGGCGGCTCGGAAGCGCGTGCGCCAACCACGGCGCATGCAGCAGTGCAAGCGCTGCGCTGCCTTGAACCAGAAGCTCGCGACGGGATATTTCCGGTGTAAGCATTTCTCCTCCTTGTCTTTGTGATCAGACGTTACGCCCACGACAGCCAACGTATCAAGGTCGCTAGCCAGAAATAGCGATAGCTTCCGCGACTGGTTCCGCTCGGCTGTGAGGGCAGCAAGTTTGTAGAAAGTGCTTGCCGCAGAGCGCTTGCGGTCTACCGGCAGATTCTTTTCATGCCGTTTCAGATGGCGGTCATCCCAAGCTGATTCACCGCCCCGGATACCAGAGCAAGGAACGGATATTCGGGCGCCGCAGCTCACAGGATTATTCGCGCCAACTTGTCAGGAGCGACAGATGTCATTCCGTATTACCGGGTTACCGTCAGAGCCATTCCGGATTCTGTTTGGTCTGACCGACGAAGAACTTGCGAAGCATGGAGCCAAGCGCTGTATCGCTGACACGAAGCCCGGCTATCCGGACCGCATCGAGCTGCGTGACGCCGAGCCTGGCGAGACCCTTTTTCTGATTAACTACGTTCATCAGCCGGCGAGTAATGCGTACCACGCGAGCCATGCGATCTTTGTGCGCGAGGGTGCCGAAGCCACGTACGACCGCATCGACGAAATTCCTGAGGCGATGCGCTCGCGGCAGCTGTCGCTGCGCGCGTTCGACGTAGACCACCTGATGATTGATGCTGATCTTGCAACTGGCGACGCGATCGTGGACGTTATCGATCGCTTGTTTGCCGACTCGCACGTGGCCTATATACAGGCTCACTACGCAAAGCGCGGCTGCTATGCGGCGCGCTCGCGGGGCGCGCATCGACCGGGCTTAATCGTTGAGCGACGCTTAACGAGTTTCTGGCTTCGCACGCAGCCCTCGCAACACGATCGGCATGAACCAGACAACGATCGTCACGAAGGCGAGTGTCGCTGCGATCGGCCGGGCGACGAACTCCAACAGATTGCCTTCGGCCTTGATCAGAGACGTGATGAAGTTTTCCTCGAGCATGCCCCCCAGCACAACACCCAGAATTGCAGGCGCGATCGGAAAGCCGTTTTCCTCCAGCAGGTAGGCAATCACGCCCGCGGCGAGCATCACGCTAACGTCGAACACCGAGTTGTTGATCGCAAACGTTCCGACGATGCAGAACACCAGGATCAGCGGCATCAGAATACGGCGCGGCACTTTCAGGATCTGCTTCGCTGCCTTGATGCACAGAATACCGAGTGGCACCATGATGATGTTGGCGATGATGAACAGCAGAAACACCGCATAGATGTTCTGCGGATTGGTGGTGAACAAGGTCGGGCCCGGATTCATGTTCTTCATGTACAGCACGCCGATCACGATCGCGGTGATCGAATCGCCGGGAATACCGAACACCAGCGCAGGGATCCATGCGCCGGCAAGTGCACTGTTGTTGGCCGAGCCTGATTCCACGATGCCTTCGACGTGGCCGGTGCCGAACTTTTGCGGGTCCTTGGAGAACTTCTTGCTGACCGCGTACGACATCCACGCCGCAATGTCGGCGCCGGCACCGGGCAGTGCACCGACGAGCGTTCCAAGTGAACTGCCACGCAGGACTTGACGCCAGTACTTCTTCGCGAGTTCCCACTGGCCGCTGAAGACGTTGCCCACTTTTTCAACGACGAGTTCTGCAGGCGGACTCGTGTCGGCCGCAAAGCGAATGATTTCGGAGACCGCGAACATGCCGATCATCATCGGGATCATTCCGATGCCACCCATCAGCTCGCTGTTTCCCAGCGTGAAGCGCGGATGTGCGGCGGGATTGCCGAGCCCGACGCACGCGACCAGCAGGCCGAGGAACAGTGTGATCAGTCCTTTCAGCGGGCGATCGGATGTAATGAACACCGCGCATGTCAGGCCGAGCAGCACCAGCCAGAAATATTCGAACGAGCTGAAGCGCAACGCGATATCGGCGAGTGCGGGCGCTGCCACGATCAGCACGGCCGTTCCGAACAAACCACCGATCGCAGAAAACACGAGGCCCGCGCCAAGTGCGAGCTCGGCCTGACCTTTCTTCGTCATCGCGAAAGCTTCGTCCGTATAGGCTGCAGACGCTGGCGTGCCGGGAATGCGCAGCAGGCAGCCGGGGATATCGCCGGAGAAAATCGCCATCGCCGTTGCGGTGACGATCGCAGCAATCGCAGGAATGGGCGCCATGAAGAATGTGACCGGCACCAGCAGTGCGGTTGCCATCGTCGCGGTCAAGCCGGGCACTGCGCCGACGAACAGTCCGAACAGCGATGCGAGCACCATCACCAGGATGGTGTACGGCTCGAACACCATCGAGAAAGCTTGCGCCAGGTGTTCCCACATACCGCGTTACCAGGCGAAGTTCTTGAATATGCCCCATGGCAGGGGCACGCGCAGCAGCTTGTAAAAGGCGAAGTGAATGACGAAAGTTGCAATCGCCGCGATCAAGATCGAGCGACCCAACTGGACGCCGAACAGGCGAAAGCAAACCGTGAGAATCAGCAGCGAGCTTAGAAAGAAGCCGAGCCAATCAGCCGCGACAATGTAGAAAACCACCGAGCCGATCACAGCCAATACGCCCGCGGCATGCCGCGAGGAGCGCACCCACGGTTCAAAACGCAGCCATGGCACCGCCGCGCGCGCACGCCAGCCACGGATGATCAGGATCAGCCCTCCGATAATGAGTCCAACGGCGATCAGACCCGGAAACAGCGCAGGGCCGACGCGTTGCGCAGCAATCGTCGGATAAGACGTAACAACGGCGATGACTGCCGAGCCCAGAGCGAGCAACAGCAGTCCAAAAACGGCGTCGCTAAGCTTCACTAACGCGCCGCAGTTTGTTAAGCCCGCGGCGTTACTTCGCGATTCCCACCGCCTTCATCGTCGCGCCGAGCTCGGTATCGGATTTAGCCATGAACTTGGCAAAGTCATCGGGGCCTGCATAGATCACGCCGAAGCCGCGGCTCGCCATGAAGTCCGTGTATTCCTTGCTGGCGACGATCTTCTTTAGTGCGGTTGCAAGCTTGTCGCGGACATCCGCGGGGATGCCTTTCGGTGCGACCATGCCGCGCCATGCCGCCGTCGTCCAGTCGCTGCCTATTGCGGATTTCAATGTCGGCACCGCTGGATAAAGCGCAGACGGCTTGTCATTCATGATCGCGAGGCTCTTAACCTTGCCCGCGTCGATCAAGGCGCGAGCTTCTGGCAATGACACCGGTGCGATGTCAACGCCGCCTGCAACCATGTCCTGCAGTCCGGGTGCCGCGCCGTTGCTGGGCACCCAGGGCACCGAGGTTGGATCGATTTTCTGGTCGCGCAGCAAACCCGCCAGCGCAAGATGCCAGATACCGCCCTGCCCGGTACCCGATGCTTTCAGCTTCCCTGGATTCGCTTTAATTGCCGCGAGCAAGTCATTGACTGTTTTGTATGGCGCATCGGCGCGCACCTGAATACCTGCCGGGTCTGCGTTGACCAGGGCGAGCGGCGTGTACGAAGCACCCGTCAGCTCAGTGAGCCCTTGCCAGTGCAGCATGCTGATCTCAACCGTGGCGAGGCCGATCGTGTAGCCATCAGGAGCAGCAGAAGCGATTGCAGCGTGACCGACTACACCGTTGCCCCCGGTGCGGTTGACGACATTCACAGGCTGTCCCAGATCCTTTTCGAGCAGCGTTCCGATGATGCGCGCAGTGGCATCGGTCCCACCGCCGGCACCCCACGGAACGATCAATGTAATGGGCCGAGCCGGGTAGGCCTGAGCTAGAACCGGCGATGTGAACGTCGAGGTGGCAAGGCTGGCAACTGCGCCGGCGATACCGACTAGTAGTGAACGACGGGTGCGATTGAACATGGCGGTCTCCTGATGTCGATGTGTTTTTTAATTTCGATTCAAGTTGCAATTTAGAGCAAAAAACGCATCCTTTAGGCTAACAACCTATGATCCATAGCGGAAGATTTTCGGCAAGCCTCGAAGGCGACTTCGTTGTTTTCCTGATTGGCATGCGGATCAATCGCCCGCTGCTGGTTCACAAGTGGCTGCCGGTCGCGACATCGATGCCGCGCATGCTGAAGGAACTTTATGTTCGGCCCGAACTTGGGTTCCTCCATGCGGAAGCCTGGTTCGGCCGCACAATCATTCTTCTGCAGTACTGGCGCTCGATGGAGCAGCTGCTGGCATACGCGACCAACAAGGAGGCGGAGCATCTGCCTGCTTGGAAAGCATTCAACCGATCGGTCGGTTCAAACGGCTCGGTCGGCATCTGGCACGAAACCTACGCAGTCAGCGCCGGAGGCTATGAAAGTATCTATGTGAACATGCCGCTGTTCGGGCTCGGCAAGGCTGGCGTATTGCACAGGGCCGAAGGGCGGCGCCAATCCGCTGGTCAGCGGTTGCGTATTCAGGACAGCGAACCTTAGGCCCCGCCACTTCGCAGCGCGCTGCGGCGATCTAGCTTCAGTCGAACGGCTGGACCGCGATGAATGCGCCAAGCGCGGTCAGATTGCAGCGCGCTCCGAGCTGACCCAGACAGCGTATCGCCTGATCTGCAGTGACCGAACCATTTGCGTGCAGCTGCGACCACCGCTCGCGATCGGCCTGTGCAGAAGTGATATAGCGCTGCGGTTTGCCGTTGGTAGGTAATTGCAGTGCGGACACCGTCACAGTTTCGATCGTCGGTAACGCGGCAAAGAGTTCGCCCAGCAAACGCACGACCAGGCCGATTGCGTGCTGGTTATGTAACTTTGTATGCGAGACATCGGACATGCGACGAACTTCGACCCGGTTGCCGCTCGCCATCGCGGCCTCACGGTCAGGAATCGCATCGAGCCCAGGCACGACGAACTCGAGTTTGGCGTCCGTATTGCCGCGAAACTCGTAGCTAATGACGGTCGGCAATGGCCAAAGCACGTCGTGCAGACACTTCATCAGATACTCGCGCATCGCCTCCAGGTCGCCACTGACCGCCTGTTCCTTCAGCTCATGGATCGAGCGTTGCGCGGCATCCCACGCAAGGCGACGTGCTAACCACGCTGCGCGCGCGTCGAGATAGTCGTTCATGTCCTGCGGGTCGGCCGCCGCTTTAACGCGCGGATCGCTCGAGATCGAGGCCTTGGGTGGCTTGGGTTGTGGCTCGGTAAATGCGCGCGCGGCAACCGGCAACAGTACGTGATCGGGAGAAGGCGTCCAGCGATGCGGAAACGCGAGCGATTCGACGTGCTCGTTAAGGTGCGAGCACACGATGAGTGCGGCGTCGCGCTCCATGTCGGCGGCACCGTCTACGACGTTAGACACGGGATCGATTGCCTGCGTTGACCGCCTCGGCCTGATGATGCGCGCGTAGCCGTGCGCGTCGATGCGCACGCGTGTGTCTCCGGCGCCCAGCGCGAATGACGTGGCCTGGCCCGCATGCGTTTCGCCGCTGTCACCGACCAATATCACCTGCGAACGGCGCCGATAAATAATGCTCTGACCATCGGCACTGGCAAACGATGGCGTCAGTCGAAACGGAGGCAGCCATTTGGCTTTTTCGCCGAAAATCGCTGTGTGACTAAAGCGCAAAGCAACCGGCGCCGGCAGCGGCGCCTTGCGCATCGGCGCTTGTACGATTTCGAAGTTCTGGAAGTTCAATTCGCGGCCGGGCTCGTTTCTACTAGCGGCCATGTTGCCAAAGGTTACTGCGACGCAACGGCGAAATTTGGCGGGTGTAAGCGGCACTCTTCTTGCCGCGGCGCAGCCTGAGGCGGCCTTGCAGCCAATTTAATGGCAGAAATCGGGCAAACTCGTGCCATGCAACACGGTAAGAACAAGGAAACGCTGGCAGTCGGCTGCGGCGCAGGTTTTTCGGGCGATCGCGTTGATGCACCCGGCGCGGTGGTTCGCACGCTTGTCGAACGAGGCGGGCACTCCGCGATTATTTTCGAGATGCTCGCTGAGCGCACGCTCGCACTTGCGCAGCTGGCGCGCAAGGCGAATCCCGAGCTTGGCTACGAAGTTTTGCTCGAGCCGGTGTTAAGGCCAATTCTGGCCGACTGCCTGCAGCAAAACATCACGATCATCGGCAATTTCGGAGCGGCCAACCCACGTGGCGCGGCCGCGATGATTCACCGACTCGCGCGCGAGCTCGGGTTGCGCGTGCCGCGCATCGCAGTGGTCGAAGGCGATGATCTATCGAGCGTGTCAAGCCGGCAAATCGTGCGCGACGCGCTCAATGGCCGTTTCGATGAGCGGCGGTTTGTCTGTGCGAATGCGTATCAGGGTGCGGCAGCGATCGCCGAAGCGATCACCGCCGGTGCGCAGATCGTCGTCACCGGGCGTGTGGCCGATCCGTCGCTGACACTTGCGCCGGCAATTGCACACTTCGGTTGGAGCGAGACCGATTGGGATCAACTCGCCGGCGCAACGATGGCTGGTCATCTGCTCGAGTGCGGCGCGCAGGTAAGCGGCGGATATTTTGCGGATCCCGGCTACAAGGATGTGCCGAACCTCGACGATGTGGGATTTCCGATTGCAGAGATCGCTGCGGACGGCAGCTGCATCGTGACGAAGGCCTCGAATACCGGTGGACTGGTTGATGCGCGCACTGTAAAGGAGCAGCTGCTGTACGAGATTCACGATCCGGTCCATTACCTGACACCCGACGTGGTAGCAGACATCAGCGATGCGGAAGTTGCGGAAGTAGGTCGCGACCAGGTGCGGCTGACCGGCGTGCGAGGGCACCCACGAACGCCTACCTTGAAGGCGAATGTTTTCTTCGACGGGGGCTGGCTCGGCGAAGGAGAAATTTCGTATGCCGGCGAAGGCGCTGAAGGACGCGCTCGGCTGGCGATGGACGTGATGCAAAAGCGTGTCGGGAGCGACCTTTCGCTGAGGTTCGATCTGATCGGCGTGATGAGCGTGCTCGGTGACGACGCCGACCGGCTGCTCAATGCCACGCGCGTTGGCGCAGCAACGGACGTGCGGCTGCGCGTTGCCGCCAAGCACGAGGACGCAGCGCCAATCGACCGCATGCTGCGCGAGCTGACGGCGCTCTGGACTGGAGGACCGGCCGGCGGCGGCGGCGTGCGCGTGGCAAAGCGTCAGCGTTTGTCGCTGAAGTCCTGCCTGGTCCCGCGCGAGCGCGCGCCGGCCAATTACGCATTCGTATAGAAACCATGACTAAAGGCGACCGCGTCGAAGTCCCACTACGCCAGATCGCGCACGCGCGCACGGGGGACAAAGGGAATCGCACCAACATCAGCCTGATCGTCTACGACGCGCGCCACTATGACCTGCTGGTCGAACAGGTGACGCCCGAGCGAGTCGCGCAGCAGTTTGCTTATCGCAAACCGAGCCATGTCGCGCGCTACCTGCTGCCGAAGATCGGCGCGATGAATTTCGTTCTCGACGACGTCCTGGACGGCGGCGTCAACGATTCGCTGAATCTGGATATGCACGGCAAGGCGCTTTCGTTTCACTTGCTTGCAATGACGGTGCAAGTGCCCGTCGCGCTGCGCTTGCCGAAAACCGAGGAGACCGCATGAAAATTGTCAGATTGCTCGCGCTTGGTGCGTTCGCGCTCACCACGCTCGGGTCGCCACTCGCGCTTGCCCAGGCCCAGGACTATCCGAAGGGACCGGTCAAGATGATCGTGCCGTTCCCACCCGGCAGTGCCACCGACCTCGCTGCTCGCGTAATCGGCCAGCAACTGCAAACTGCGCTTGGAAAACCCTTTGTGGTCGAGAACAAACCGGGGGCGCAGGGAACGATCGCCGGCCAGGAAGTCGTGCGTGCCGCGCCCGATGGTCAGACCCTGCTGTTCACGTCGAACACTGCGATCGCGTCGAACGTTCCGCTGATGAAGAAGATGCCGTACGACCCAACGAAGGACTTTGCGCCCGTGGCAGGCGTTGGAACCACCGCGCTCGTGCTGATGGTGAAGCCCGATTTCCCTGCGAAGAACCTGAACGAATTTATCGCACACGCGAAACAGCGTCCGGGCAAGCTGGCTGCGGGCTATGGCTCGACGAGCTCGCAAATCAGCATTTCGCGGCTAAGCAAGATGAGTGGCCTTCACGTGCTGTCGGTTCCGTACAAAGGCATACCGCTCGCCGTCAACGACGTGTTGTCGGGTCAGGTGCAGTTCACGTTCGTCGACCTCGGCAACGCCATGGCCCAGGCCAAAGGCGGGACGCTGCGGCCGATCGCGATCACAGCACCGCAGCGCAATCCGCTGGTACCCGACTGGCCGACCCTGGCTGAGGTGCTTCCTGGCTACGACATCACCGCGTGGTTTGCGATCGCTGCACCCGCGGGCACTCCAAAGCCAATCGTCGACAAGCTGCACGCGGCGACCGCGAAGGCACTCGCGTCGGCAGAAGTGAAGGAGAAACTAGCGACGATAGGGCTCGCGCCGATGCCGATGACACCGGACGAGCTGTCGAAATTTATTGTTTCCGAAGTTGGCAAATGGACTCGGCTGACGAAGGAAGCTGGGATTGAACCTGAATAAGGAGCCCGAATGAAGCAGCCCCTGATGCTGGTCACCGGTGCCAGCCGCGGCATCGGCGCAGAAATCGCAAAGATGGCGGGGCGCTCAGGCTACAAGGTCGGGGTCAACTTTCATCACAGCGAGAAAGAGGCCGGCGAAGTCGTCGCCGAGATCAAGGACAACGGCAGCGACGCCGTTGCGTTGCAGGCAGACGCCGGCGATTCTGCGCAGGTCGCCAAGATGTTCGAGCGCTTCGACGCCGAGCTCGGCGCTATTGACGTGCTGGTCAACAACGCCGGCATGCTGAGCAAGTTCAACGCGACGGAAACCGATGTCGCAAAGCTGTCGGAAATTTTTTCGGCCAACGTCTTCAGTGCGTTTTACTGTTCGCGCGAAGCGGTGCGACGCATGTCGACCAAGCACGGCGGACGCGGCGGCGTGATCGTCAATATTTCATCGGTGGCAGCGCGCACCGGCGGCCTCAGCGGAGGCTCTGCGTACGCTGCGACCAAGGGCGCGATGGACTCCTTCACGATCGCGCTGGCCAAGGAAGTCGGCACTGAAGGCATTCGCGTCAACGCGATACGTCCCGGATTGATCGCTACGGAGATTCACAACGTGCACGGCGGCCTCGATCAGATGGAGCGACTCGCGAAAGCTGCCGTGCCGCTCGGCCGATCGGGCTCGCCGCTCGAAGTCGCGGAAGCTGCGCTATGGTTGGCGTCGGGTGCGTCTTCGTACGTGCACGGCGCAATCCTCGACGTTTCCGGAGGACGCTAGCGGTGACAGCAGTCAGAGACCGCTCGAACCCAAATCCCGCGCTTGCTGCGTAGCCTGTTCTTGAGTCAACTGGTGCAGCGGCGGCGCAACGCGCGCCCACTCGGGGCGCTGATACTTGACCGCCAGTGCCTGCTTTACAGCCGCAATCACCGGCGCTCGCGTCAGGATCGCACGCTGCGCGCCGGCACTCGCGACAGCGCGCTCGCCCTCGACCGTGCCGCGTGTCTTCCAGCCGGCAGCCGCCGCGCGTACGGTGACATTGACGGTGGCGGAAATACATCCGGCCCAGCCATGGCGATCGGCGTCGTTTAACGTGCCTTCTGCGCTCGGGAAAACATCGAAGTCTCCAACGCCGGCCGCCATCGCGATTGCATAGGCCGTATCGCCTGAGCTGTCTTTCAGACCGAGCAACTGTCGCGGATATTTTTTCTTCAGCGCCTGCACGAAATGCAGCGTGCACGGCACGCCGGATAGTTGCGGAAAGTTGTAGAGGTACAAGCGCAGACCGGCGCCGACGCGGTTGATCAACTCGTCGAAGTAAGCGAGCAGACCGCTGTCGTCGATCGGCTTGTAGTAGAACGGAGGTAGCACGAGCGCGCCGGTAAAGTCGAGATCGCGTGCCTCGCGTGTCAGTCGCACCGCATCGTTCAACGCCGCCGCGCCGGTGCCAACCATGAATTGCGACATTGGCAAACCTGAACGTGCAACCGCTTGCATCGCTGCCGATCGCTGGTCGACCGAGAACGATGTCGCTTCGCCCGTTGTGCCGAGCAGATTGATGCCATCGCAGCCTTCGGCGAGCAGTGCGCGGCAATGTTCGATCAGCCGGTCGATGTCAATACTGAAGTCTGCGTTCAGCGGCGTCGCCGCAGCGGCAATCACGCCGCGAAGTCGTGTGGTCATTGCTCAATCGCTCAGGCAGGTGGAACAAGAAAATCGAAGTCGCAGCCCTGATCGGCCTGCAGGACGCTGCGCATGAAGAGCGCGGCGTAGCCACGCGCGAATTTTGGCTCGGGTGTCGCGCTCGCGTGTGCCCGGCGTCGCTTGAGCTCGGTATCGTCGACCAGCAGCTCGATGCGGCGCTGCTCGACATCGAGCTGAATTCGATCACCGTTTTGTACGAGTGCGAGCGGCCCGCCGATTGCACTTTCGGGTGTGACGTGCAGCACGATCGTGCCGAAAGCAGTGCCGCTCATGCGGGCATCGGAAATGCGCACCATGTCCTTGACGCCGTTGCGCGCGAGCTTTTTTGGAATCGGAAGATAGCCGGCCTCCGGCATCCCGGGTGCACCCTTCGGGCCTGCATTGCGCAACACCAGGACATCATCGGCCTTCACGTCGAGCGCGTCATCGTCGATGCGCGCCGCCAGGTCTTCGAGCGAATCGAAAACCACGGCGCGGCCCGTGTGCTGCATCAGTCTCGGCGAGGCGGCCGACTGCTTGATCAGCGCGCCGCGGGGCGCGAGGTTGCCGCGCAGCACCGCCATGCTGCCGCTGTCGTTTAGCGGCTCTGCGCGCGTTCTGATCACTGTCTGCGCGTGAGTTTCGGTTGCTGCCTTCATCGTATCGGCCAGCGTGCCGCCCACCGTGCGCGCGCTTGCGTCGAGCAGATCTTCGAGCTCGCGCAAAAGGCGAGGCACGCCGCCCGCCCAATGGAAATGCTCCATGTAGTGCTGGCCCGACGGCTTCAGATCGACGAGCACCGGCACCTTGCGGCCCAACGCGTCGAACTCGTCGAGATCGATGCGAATACCGAGGCGGCCCGCGACAGCCGTCAGATGAATCAGTGCATTGGTCGAGCCGCCGATACTCTGCGTGACGATCAATGCGTTGCGAAATGCGGCAGCGGTCAACACTTCGCTGGGGCGCGGTCCTTTGGCTGCCAACGCGACGGCGGCGCGACCGCTCGCTTCAGCGCAGCGAATGCGATCGGCGTGTGTCGCCGGAATCGTTGCCGACAACGGCAGGCTCATGCCGAGCGCCTCGACCGCGCACGCGATCGTGCTTGCGGTGCCCATCACCATGCAGGTGCCGGCGG
>DATEOP010000040.1:0-6092 GCA_035274065.1 Burkholderiaceae bacterium | reverse complement strand
AGCAACCGAGGCGTCGCGCGATACGAGAACGATCATCGAATACGAGGGCACTTCGGTTAGCGCCACAAATCTCTCGACACCGTCGACGGGGCTGACCATGCGCATCGTCGCCGATCGACCCGCTCGCGACGCGAGTAACTTGTCGAGCGGTGGGAACTGCTTGCCCAACGCCTCTGGTGCCGCGGGATAGCGCGCCAGCAAGGTGCCGTCGCGATGCATCAGCGTGACCTTGGTCGCCTTGTCCAGTTGGACATCACGATAGAACTGCTGGAAATACTCGATGCGTCCGCGCGCCGCGATTGTCCCGGCGAAGTGTCCGGGCGCCGTCTCGAGCCGTCGCCCGATCGGGAAAAACCATTGACCATCAACTCGACTCTGGATCGCCGGCCCGATCAGAAAATCGATCTTTGGATTGTCACGCGCTGTCTGAAACGCCGGCAGCGCTGCAACGTTGGCGGTGTTCGCGGGAGCCGGGTAAAGCCAGGAGATCGCACGCGGGCTGCCATCAGCGTTGTGCATGGCCAGCCCTTCCGCCTGAACGAGGCCGATCGCCTGTTCCCTCAGATAGTTATGCAGCTCCTCCTCATTCAACTTCGACAATGCCCCCCGTTTGAACTGCTCTCCGATGTAGCGCAGCACGACGTCAACCGCCTGCACGCTGCGCGCCGTTTGCTCGGCGATGATTCGCGACTGGGTCTCCAACTCGCGGCCCGTCTCGTCGACGGTGATCCGGTAGCCATGGACGATGTCGGTCGCCGCCAGCACGACAATGACGCCGATCAAGATTGCACCTATCCAAGGCACGCCGCGCGCCGTCCACTGGCGCGAGGCAAATGCCGCTATGGAGCTCGAGCGGCTCACAGGCGCATCCTCATCGGTGTCAAAAATGTCAGCCGCCATTTGGCGTTGCGCGAGTTGCCCTCGCATGTCGGCAGGGAATCCGGCAGATTACAACTGAAATCGAACTTGGCCCTGCCGCCCTAGAGCGGTGGCCGCCCGCAACCTGCGGTTCTCGCGAGGACATTCGCTGCAACGCGAAATTCGGTTGCGGCCGAAGCGTTATCTGGGACAATCTGCGGCTGCTGCATTCGCGACGCTGACCGATCCCACGGATCCGCGCACTTGTGGCGCATCACCGACAAACAGGGGACAAGACATGAAACGCAGACTGTTACTGGCCGCGTTCGCGGCCGCCATCGCGCTGCCGGTTAGCGCGCAGAACATCACGCTGCATGGGGCATCGCAATTTAACGACGATCACGCATTCACAAAGGCCCTCGTGCGATTTGAGGAGCTGGTGAAGAAGTACTACGGCAAGCCGATTAACTTCGTGCTGCACAAGAACAGCGAGCTTGGGTTGGAAAAGGACTATTTCGCCTACATGAACCAGGGCAAGGCGGTTGACTACGCGATCGTTTCGCCCGCTCATATGTCGACTTTTTCAAAGGCTGCGCCATTCATCGACGCGCCTTTCCTTTTCCGCGACCTCAATCATTGGAACAAGGTGCTCGATGCCGACCTGCTGAAGCCGATCGCTGACGAGATTGCGCAGAAAGCGGACGTGATGTTGATTGGTTACGCCGGGGGCGGGACTCGCAATATCTTCGTTAACAAGCCGGTGAGGAATCTCGCCGAGATGAAGAACCTGAAAGTGCGCGTGCAGGGTGCCCCAATCTGGAGCCGTACGTTCGGCGCCGTCGGAATGTCGCCTACGGTGATCGCCTATAACGAGGTCTACAACGCGATACAGAACGGTGTCATCGCAGCCGGCGAGAACGAAGCGGCGGGCGTCGAGCAGATGAAGTTTTTCGAGGTTGCTCCGAACCTGTCCATGACCGAGCACGCGATCACGATTCGGCCAATCTGCTTTTCCGGCAAGACTTTCAAGAACCTTCCGCCCGATCTGCAAGCCGCGGTCATCAGAGCAGGGAAAGAGGCCGGAGCCTACGGGCGCCAGGTCGAATCTTCCGAAGACGCGGCGAAGCTAGAGGCGTTGGAGAAGGCCGGCAAGTTGAAGCGTGTGCCTTTCACCGACCGCGCGCAGATGAAGAAGCTGGTTGATCCGGTGATGGCGGACTACGCGAAAGAAATCGGCGCCGACGCTATCTTCCAGAAGATCAACGCGATCCAATAACTTGAAGAAATTTCTCGACGTCTACCATCGGCTACTCTGGTGGCTGATGGTAGCCACCGTGGCAATTCTGATTGTCCCGGTGACGCTGCAGGTCATTTCGCGTTACACCGCACTCATTCCGTCCTGGATCTGGACAGAGGAGCTGTCGAGGTTCCTCTTCATCTGGATGATCATGCTGGGCGCAATGATTGCCGTGCGGGAGGGCACGCACTTCGTCGTCGACGTGCTGCCGCCGCTGCGACCGCGCGCCAACGCACTCTTGAACATCGTCAGCGCGCTCTTTGTGCTGGTATTCGCGCTGGTATTTATCGGCTGGGGAATTCAGTTCGTGCGCTTCGGTTGGGACCAGCATTCCGAGCTGGCCGAGCTGCCGATGGTATATATCTTTATCGCTTGGCCGGTCGCAGGCGTCACCTGGGCGCTCTTTCTCGGTGAAGTATTCGTCGCCGATTTACGAGTGCTTTCAGCAAAAAAAGGCGGATGACTTCCGCCGCTCTTTCGCCGCACTTGGCGGCACTCCTGTTGTTCGGGGTTTTCGCGATACTGATCGTCGTGCGCGTTCCGGTGGCCTTCGCGCTTGGGCTCGCGTGCTTGCCGATCCTCGTGATCGAGCCGCGCCTGTCGCCGATGATGCTGTTTAATGAAACTTTCAAGGCCTACAACTCGTTCATTCTGCTCGCGGTACCGTTCTTTCTGCTTACTGCAAACTTGATGAACGTGGGTGGGATCACTGACCGTCTGGTGCGGTTGTCGCGCGCGATGGTCGGCAATTTCCCGGGCGCGTTGGCGCAAATTAACGTGATTCTGTCGGTCTTCTTCGCGGGCATCTCGGGCTCTTCGACCGCGGATGCTGCGAGCCAGAGCAAGATTTTCATCGACGCGCAGACGAAAGAGGGCTACGGGCTCTCATTTTCGATCGCCATCACTGCGGTGTCGGCGGTACTTGCTGTGATCATCCCTCCGTCGATTCTGATGATCGTATGGGGCGGCGTGATATCGACATCGATTGGAGCGATGTACCTGGCGGGAATCCTTCCGGGTCTGCTAATCGCCGCAGCGCAGATGGTGACCGTGCACGCGTACGCAAAGATCTACAACTATCCGGTCTACCCGCGCGCGACGCTAAAGGAATTTTTATATTCGCTGTGGATCTCTATCCCGGCGCTGTTCTCGATGTTCATCATCGTCGGCGGGGTTTTGCTCGGCTGGTTCACGCCAACCGAGTCGGCGGCAGTTGCCGTCATCTACGCGGCGATCCTGTCGATATTCATCTACCGCGAGATGGACCGCAAGAAGCTCTTGGAAGCGCTCTCTGAGACCGGTCGCCTGTCCGCGGTGGCACTCTTTTGCGTGGGTACGGCGTCGGCCTTCGGCTGGCTGCTTGCCTACTACCAGATCCCAAAGGCGTTACTCGCCAACGTCGCCGGCTGGGGCATGGGGATTACCGAGGCGGGGTTCTTCATCTCCTTCGTCTTCCTGATCGTCGGATGCTTTCTCGATGCGATACCGGCCATCATCATTTTCGGGACCATTCTGCAGCCGCTGGCGCAATCGGTGGGCATGGACCCGATTCACTTTGCGATGATTGGCATCATCTCGCTCGCGTTCGGGTTGGTGACTCCGCCGTACGGGCTGTGCCTGATGATTGCGTGCTCGGTTGCGAAGGTGCCGGTGCGCTTCGCCTTGAAGGACACACTGATCATGCTCGCGCCGATGGTGCTGATGCTTGCGGCGATCATCATCTGGCCCGAGATCCCGCTGATCCTGCCGAAGCTGATTGCGCCGGAACTACTTCGATGAGCGGTGCTGATTTTGGACTTGCTGGCCAGACTGCACTGGTGATCGGCGGCACGAGCGGAATCGGGCTCGAGATCGCCCTCGGCTTGCAGGCCGCGGGTGCGCGCGTTGTAGTCGCGAGCCGCGACACCAAGAAAATCGACGCCACCGTCGCGCGACTCAGGCAGAAAGACGCGCGCAGTGCCGGCTACACGGTCGACGCCAGCAATTTGAGCGAGCTGCCGCGCTTCGCCGAGCAGATCTGGGCAGAGCAGGGTCCGATCGACATCCTGCTGAATGCGCAAGGCACGACGGTCATCAAGCCTGCGCTTGATTTCAGTGAAGATGAATATGCGCTGGTGATGCGTACGAACATCGACGGCGTGTTCGGGGCCTGCACTGAATTTGGCCGCCGCATGGTCGAGCGCAAGGGTGGCAGCATCATCAATATTGGCTCGCTGTCTTCATTTCGCGGCTGGCCGGGCAGCAGCGTGTACGCGATGACGAAGGCGGCCGTCGTGTCGCTAACTCAGTCACTCGCGGCCGAGTGGGCAAGCAGCGGCGTGCGTGTCAACGCAATTGCGCCCGGATTTTTCATGACGCCGCTCAATGAAAAAAAAATGTCCGACGCGCGCAAGGCCCTCGCAATCGCGCGCACGCCGATGGGTCGCTTCGGACAGTTGTCTGAACTCGTCGGCGCTGCCGTCTACCTCGCGTCACCCGCGGCGCGGTTCACAACAGGCGCGACTATTTCGGTCGACGGTGGATTCCTGGCAAACGGGCTTTGATGCTCGCCTTGAAGAGCCTATCCGACGGATTCGGCGTGGAGACTGAAGGGCTCGATCTGGCGTCACCGCTTGATGATGTTGTATTCAAGGACCTCGAGAGAGTGTTCTTCAAAGGGCAGGTGCTGGTGCTTCGGAGTCAGCATCTGACGGCTGCGCAGTTCCACTCATTTGCGCGGCGCTTCGGTCCTCCGGAGCCGCATGTGATCGATCAGTTTCATCATCCCGATTGTTCGGACATCCTGCTCCTGTCAAATGTGGTGCGTGATGGTCGACCGACGGGCCTTGCGGATGCAGGCACGTATTTTCATACTGACTACTCGTATCTCGACGTGCCGGCGCGCTGCACGATGCTGTATTCGATTGTCGTGCCGAAGGTCGGCGGCGACACGCTGTTCGCCAACCAGTACGCAGCGTACGACGATCTCTCGGAGGCGATGAAGGCGCGCATCGAAAATCTGTTTGGATTGCACCACTACGGCAATCGGGACGATCTGAACGAAGCGTCGCGCACGGTCGCCTCGCTGCTGACCGCGGAGCAGAAAAACCGGATGAACTGGGTCCGGCACCGCCTCGCACGCACGCATCCAGTGACGGGCCGCAAGGCGCTTTATGCAGTATCAGGAAGCTCGTTCGGCGTCGAAGGAATGCCCGATGACGAAGCGATCATGCTGCTCGACGAGCTGAAGGCGCACGCAACGCAGCCGAAGTACCTTTATCGGCTGAAGTACGGCGTGGGCGATTTGGTTATCTGGGACAACGCGTCGCTCTTGCATTCGGCTACGCTGGTTGACCCGAACGACGCGCGCACGCTGTGGCGCATCACCGTCAAGGAGCCGGGTTGCGCAATATGAGATTCAACGCATGAAGACTCTTCTGATCACCGGTGCAGCGGGCGACGTCGGAACACATCTTCGTCGCGAACTCGCAGGAAAGTATCAGCTCAAGGTGTCCGACCTTCGTTCGTTGAAGAAAATCAACAGTGAGGAACAGTTCACTCGCGCCGACATTTCGAAATTTTCAGATGCTGTCCGCATCATGAAGGGCGTGGATGCGGTAGTTCACCTAGGTGGGTATTCGGTCGAAGGTCCGTGGGATGGGATTCTCAACGCCAACATCGTCGGTTGCTACAACATCTTCGAAGCCGCACGCGTAACCGGGGTCAAACGGATTATTTTTCCCAGCTCGAACCACGCCGTCGGTTTCTACCGGCGCGATGAAACGATTGACCATCGTGTTTATCCAAGGCCCGACGGACGCTATGGCGTGTCCAAAGTGTTTGGCGAGGCGCTCGGCAGTCTGTATGCGGACAAGTACGGCATGCAGGTGTTCTGCATTCGTGTGGGCAATGTCAACCCTGCACCGATCGACAAGCGGCGACTGTCGATCTGGCTTTC
>DATEOP010000039.1:0-2001 GCA_035274065.1 Burkholderiaceae bacterium | reverse complement strand
GTCATTGCCAATACAACCGAGATAACGGCACCGATCGCACCAATCAATAAATGCCGGCCCATGCGTGCGCGACCTGCGAACAATCGATTCAACAAAGCCCAGAAGCCGCCCCAAACGGTCAGCGCGCCTAAAACCATCGCGATGTTCGTCTCGTACGCCAGACTATCTTGCGTGGTGACGTCTCCGCTCCACGCCTCGAACAGTGCGAACGACATCAGCATGACCAACGCCAGCGTCGCCGGTCGCACTCCTTCCCAGGTGTGCGCTGCGGTATCGAGCCGCTCCGGTGCGACGGCCTGATCGACCGATCGAACTCGAAACGTGCTGTGGCCGACGCGTATCAATGTGTCGCCGGCCACAATTATTTCGCTGCATCGAGTGATTGCGTCGTGCCGCAGTGAAAACCGGCGCTTGGGCACCACGTGCATTCCGTTGCGGGTGTCCGCATCTCGCGCGATCAACGCGCCGTCGGCGCGACGCTCGATTCGAACATGCAGCGGGGCAACGAACGGGTCGTCGACGATCACGTCGTTGTCGTAGGCGCGGCCGAGAGATACCGGCAGCTGGCTGCAGCGGTAACGCGCCGAAACAGCGCCCGCACGATCGAGCACTTCGATGATGACCGCAGCCCCGCTCATGGTTGACGTTCGATTGCGTCCAGAAATGCTTGGACGATGCGCTGGCCGTTTTCCAGCGTCACGCCCGAGATATCGAGTCGCGTATGCAATCCGCTGTGGCTGTCGTCGACGGTCGCCGTCATCAGTCCGAATTCATACAGTCCGTCGAACTTTCGCGACGCTTTTACGCAAAGCACTGCGCGCATCGCAACGTTGTGGCTGCCATCGCCTTTGACAAAGGCGTCGTTGCATTCCGGGCCGGTCCAATGACGGTGACGAAAGTTGCCGAAGGTCTCGTTTCGATACGCCTTGCTGTAGAACTGCAGAAAGCGAAACGAATCGAGCTGTTCCGTTGCGAAGTACTCGTGCCGGACAGCGATGAAGCCGGTGTAAAGCGCCTCCTCCACCATCACGCTCGATTCCATGTGGCACGTGAGCCGTGAGTAGCGATACTTCAGTTGCGGCTGGCTCGAATCGTCGCCCCAGCATCGAATGCCTTGCGTTTCGTTGATCGGCGCGCGGTAATCGCCCATCAAGCGCGTCGATAGCGGAGTCTTCAGCAGCTGATCCGCCATCGTGTTCTGATGCATTTGCAGCTGCTGGCCGATGTCCCGGCGGAACTCGAGCTGGGTGGGCTGTGCCGTGGCCGTTTTGCCCTGGTCGATCAGCGCACTCACAAACTTGGCAGGTACCAGGAAGCTGATCTGCTCTCCATCCAAGCGCTTGGACACATTGACGCCGACCACCGCGCCAGAGCCGTCGACCGCGGGTCCGCCGCTCATGCCGGAATTGATCGCGCCGGAAAACAGAATCTGCGGGTAGTAGGGACGCGTGATGTGCCCGTTGAATGAGCCTTCCGAGATTGCAAAGCCGAGATCGAGCGGGTTGCCGATCGAGTACAGACGCTCGCCCTGCTTTAAGGTCTTGGAGCTGATACGCAGTGCCGGCCATGCGCGCGGCTTGTTGATACGGATCAGCGCGAGGTCATGCAGAACGTCGACTCTGAGCACCGAGATGTCTTCGTGCTGTCCAGCCGTGTTGACGACCTCCGCGACGTAACGCTTCGGTTCGGTGACGAGCTTGGACACGACGTGATAGTTGGTGATCGCCAGTCCGTCATCGCTGACCACGAATCCGGAGCCGGCGGTCGCCAATGAACGGCCTGCAGCCGTCAGCACACGGACTTGAAACAACGAGTCTTTCGCACCAGCGTAAATGCGGCTTGCATCGCGGCTCAGCGGTTGCGGAGCTTCTGTTTCTTCCGCTGTGGGCGCCAGTGTTGAGATGTCATCCGCAAAGGCAACTGCGGTGGCCAATAAGGCTACGACAAGAGAAAGAAAAGTGCTGCCTGCCCTCACGGATGCTCTACCTTTCGGTAGCCCCT
>DATEOP010000038.1:0-2046 GCA_035274065.1 Burkholderiaceae bacterium | reverse complement strand
TGGCCAGCCATTGCCGGTCGTGTTCCAGTACAGCTCATCGTGCTGATCGAAGAACCCGAGCTGTCGTCCGGTGCGATAGGAAATGCGGTAAGTGTGCTGACCTCGCGGCAACATCTGTTGCGGATTGCCGATGCGAACGCGCATTCCATTCGACAACGTCTCGACGTTGTATCGCTCGGGCGTTCCGTCACGCTGGACGTCCAGCACCTCGAATGGAACGACGACGGTGATGCCACGGTGGTTCTCATAACGCGTCGGAAAATCGCGAAAGATGCCTCGCTTGATTTGCTGGCCTTCGACTTGCACAACAATCGTCTCGATGACAAGCAGCGTGCCATCGGAGCCAATCGAGACATCGCTCGCAAAATCGACGATGCGTTCTTGCGCGAAGCTCGCGCCGCAAACCAGCGCGAGCGCCAGTGCGCAAATGAAGCGCCTCATAGCGAGACCTGCACCGCAGCGCGGTCGGCAGTCTCGAAAAAAGCGGCGCTGCGGAATGCGAGCAGACGCGCCACGATGACGTCCGGAAATCTCTGCAGCCGCGTTACGTATTGCTTGACCGCACCGTTGTAGAAGCGCCGCGCGTGCTGCAGTTGATCTTCGATTTCGACCAGTTTGCCCGACAGATCGCGAAAATTCTGATCGGCTTTTAACTGCGGGTAGTTCTCCTGCAGAAGCATGAGCTTCTGCAACGAAGCGCCAAGCTCGCTCTCCGTCCCGAAGCGTGACGCGCTCGGCCGGCGCTCATGTTCGGCTAACTCGCTCGCGCGGGCGCGCAGCTCGACAACGGCTTGCAGCGTCTGCCGCTCATAGGCTGCGTACGCCTTGACCGTTTCCACCAGCTGCGGAACCAGATCGGCGCGCCGTTTCAACTGAACGTCAATATCGGCAAAGGCCTGCGCGACCAGATTACGGTCCGATACCAACCGATTGAAGATCCATATGCCGTAACCGAATGCAATGACGGCAACGATTGCGATCACGTATTCCAGATTTGCCCCCGTCTGTGTTTAGCCGCCCAAGTAGGCCCCACCGTTGACATGGATGACCTGGCCCGTCACAAACCTCGCACCGTCACTCGCGAGCCAGCCGACGCTTTGCGCGACGTCCGATGTGGTGCCGTGTCGTGCGAGCAACGTGTGATGTCTACTTCGATGGTTGGGAGAAGCCGCAGAGCTGGCAGCGTGTCGCACCGTATCGATCAGGCCGGGAGCCACACAATTGACGGTGATGCCTTCGGCCGCAAGCTCGTGCGCGAGCGCGCGCGTCATACCCGCAAGTCCGGCCTTCGCGGTGACAACATGCACGCGGTTCGATGCGCCAGTATGGCCGGTCATGCCGCCGATGTTGATGATCGTGGCTTGCTTCGATTTTCGCAGTAGAGGCAGTGCTGCCTGGCTACAGAAGAACGCGCCGTCCAGCACGATCGCCAGAATTCGCTGCCAATCGCCTGCCGAAATGTCCTCGAGCTTCGCTTCGCGCCGCACGGCTGCGTTGTTCACCAGAATATCTAGTCGGCCCCAATGCTCCTCGATGTCGGCCACCATCTGGCGCACGGCGGACTGGTCGGCAACGTCCGCAACGCACAACAACGCGTGCCCATTGTTTGCGCTGATCTCATCGACGACCGCTTGCCCTTCTTCCACCGAAGTGCGCACATTGACTGCAACGGCAAGGCCTGAGGCGGCCAAATTCAATGCGATCTCGCGGCCGATGTTGCGGCCGGCTCCGGTAACCAATGCAACCTTCGAAGTCAGCGGCACTTTGCTCATCTACGGCGCGCCGCGTTCGCGAATTCCGCTGACAGGTCAAGCTTCGGCATGTCGAACAGCCCTGCTACCGCGGTTGCCAAGCGTTGCGCGCTGGCTTCCGTCAATCCGCCATACGCGCAGTTTGCAAAAAATTTTCGACGCAGATCGGCATCGCTCAACGGATGATCGACTCCTCCTCTGAAGAAATCCTGTCGATGCTGATGGACCTCGCCAGTGCTCAATACAACTCGAACATGGCCGGTGAACCGATCCGGATACGGATTTGCCGGATCGA
>DATEOP010000037.1:0-14325 GCA_035274065.1 Burkholderiaceae bacterium | reverse complement strand
GCCGCGGACAGCTCTGCCATCGACTCGATCGTTGATAACGCCGGCCCTGCGCTGCGCATGTGGCCAGGAAGGTCGAGCGCGAGCACGCTGTAGCCATGGTGCGCCATGTAGCGACTTTGCAGAATCCAAACACTGTGATCGTGCTCACCGCCATGCAGAAACACGACGGTTGGTAGCTCGGGATCGAAGGCTTTGCCGCCGGTGTATGCGTACAGGCGAGGCGTTTCGAACAGATCCATCAGGCGATCTTCGCCGCGCGTCGGAGCGCCTGGTCGAGGTCGTCCAATAGGTCCGTTGCGTCTTCCAGGCCGACCGACAGTCTGATCGTTCCCTGTGTAATGCCGGCGGCAGCAAGCTCGTGGTCCGGAACGCGAAAGTGGGTCGTGGACGCCGGGTGAATCACCAGCGACTTCGCATCGCCGACATTGGCGAGATGTGAAAACACACGCAGTGCTTCGACAAAAGCACGGCCCGCGTCGCGCGAGCCCTTTAAATTGAAGCTGAACACGGCGCCGCATCCGCGCGGCAATAGCTTTTGCGCCAACGCGTAATCCGGATGCGATGGCAATTCCGGATACGCCACCGATTCGATCAGCGCATGCTCGGCAAGAAACGCAACGATTTTGCGTGTGTTGTCGACGTGCCGCTGCATGCGAAGCGGCAATGTTTCGAGGCCCTGCAACAAAAAGAAGGCCGTGTGCGGGCTCATGCAGGCACCAAAATCGCGCAACCCTTCGCGACGTGCCCGTAACAGAAATGGCGCGACCGTGCTTTCCTCCGCGAAGTTCATGCCGTGAAAACCGACGTACGCTTGCGTTAACGTCAAAAATTGGCCGCTTGCGAGCCAGTCGAACGTTCCGCCGTCGATCAACAGACCACCGATGGCGATGCCATGACCGCCGATGAACTTCGTTGCAGAGTGATATACGAGGTCTGCGCCGTGATCGAACGGAGTCATCAGGTACGGCGTGGTAAATGTCGAGTCGACGAGCAATGGGACGCCGTTCTCGTGAGCGACCGCGCTCACCGCGGAGATATCGAGCACATCGAGCCCCGGATTACCAAGCGTTTCGCCGAATAACAGCCGCGTGTTGGGTCGAATCGCGGAGCGCCACGCGGTCAAATCGCGCGGGTCGACAAACGTCGTGTCAATTCCAAAGCGGGCCAGCGTGAAACCGAGCAGGTTATGCGAGCCCCCGTAGAGCGCGCGACTGGCGACGATATGCGAGCCCGCGCCCATAAGGGTCACGATCGCGAGGTGCAGCGCCGCTTGGCCGCTCGCTGTCGCGATCGCACCAACGCCTTTTTCGAGCGCGGCCATTCGCTCTTCCAGCACTGCCACCGTCGGATTCGAGATGCGCGAGTACACATGGCCGGCCCGCTCCATGTTGAACAACGCGGCGGCATGATCGGAGTCGTCGAACACATACGACGCCGTTGCATAAATGGGCACCGCACGACTGCCGGTTGCAGGGTCCGGAGGCTGACCGGCGTGCAACGCAAGCGTGTCGAAGCCTGGATAACGGACGGTCATGCGCTGCGAGTTTACGCAAACATCGAGCGGACTCGAGCCGGGGCTTTGAGCAAAACGGCGCACTAGCCCTGTTGTGCGCTGGCTAGGTGAGTAGCGCGAAGCAGGGTCGAAGACGCCGACGACCCAGGAGGGCTACGACGGCAAACGCTTGCGACCTACCACGAACTCCAAAAGAACCTTGCGTAAACTCGTATTGCATATGGATACCAGAGCAATTCTTCATGCCCCCATCGAGCCGTATGACCAAGGCATGCTTGCGCTTGACGACGTGCACACGATGTATTGGGAAACGTCGGGAAATCCGGCGGGTGCACCGGTGCTTTTCCTGCACGGCGGGCCGGGTGGCGGTTGCTCACCGGAGCATCGTCGTTTTTTCGATCCCGAGTTTTTTCGCATCGTGCTCTTCGATCAGCGAGGCGCGGGCGCTTCGACACCCGTGGGAGAGGTGTTAGCCAACAACACCGTCCAATTGATCGCCGATATCGAGAAGCTGCGCGAGTATCTCGAGATTGACCGCTGGCTGATCTTCGGCGGCTCGTGGGGCAGCACGCTCGGGTTGGCCTATGGCCAGAATTATCCGCATTGCTGTTCGGGTTTCGTTTTGCGCGGCATCTTTCTCGGGCGTCAAAGTGAAATCGACTGGTTTCTATATGGGCTGCGCACGATATTTCCCGAGGCTTGGCATCGGTTCGCTCACATGCTGCCACCCGGCGAGCGCAAAGATTTGCTTAAGGGCTATTTGAAGCGACTGTTCGACACGGACGCTCGCGTTTATCTGCCGTTTGCACGTGCGTGGAGCGAATATGAAGGATCGTGTTCGACACTTGTGCCTAACCCGGAGCTGGTGCGTCACTTTGCCGACGAAGCGCTTGGCCTGGCGCGCCTCGAGGCACATTACTTCGCGCATCAGTGTTTTCTGGAGCCGAACCAGCTCTTGAACAATCTGGATCGCATCCGGCATCTGCCGGCCTCGATCGTGCAGGCGCGCTACGACATGGTGTGTCCGATCATCAACGCGGACGAGCTTGCTCGCGCGTGGCCCACAGCGAAGTACACAGTCGTCCCTGATGCGGGCCATTCGGTCTGGGAACCATCGGTCAGTGCCACGGTGGTTGCCGAAGTCGACCGGATGAAGCTGCATCTGGCCCGATAAGCGGTTCAGGCATATCTGTTATATGCATGGAGGTGCTTGTTGGTTCTTGCGTGCGGGGCTACGATGGTTCGCGTCACCGCAACTCGACAGGAGATTCCATGAAAGTCGCCGACATACTCCGAGTCAAGGGAACTGCGCTCTACACCGTTACTCCGGACGCGCCGCTCTCCGATGCGGTCAACTTGATGGCCGAGCTCGATATTGGGTCGGCGGTCGTGATGCAGTTCGGTGAGCTCGCGGGGATGCTGACGTTCCGTGAGGTGATTAATCGGCTGCACTCCAATGGCGGCGCGATCGGTGACATACCCACACGCGCCGCGATGGACCCCACGCCGCTAACGGTAACCTCGGATACCGACATCAATGAAGTGCGTCGACTGATGCTGGAGCGTCATGCGCGTTATCTGCCGGTGATGGATGGCCGAACGCTGGCGGGTGTAATTTCCTTTTACGACGTGGCCAAGGCTGTTCTCGAGGAGCAGAGCTTCGAGAACAAGATGCTGAAGGCGTATATCGGCGATTATCACGAGCCTGAGGAGGCCCGTAATTAGGGTCCGGCGGAACAGGCCCTAGTGGAGCCACACGGGACAGATCCACTGACGAAGCCGGAGCCCGGCCGACTCTCGGAAAGCTTTCGCGTCGCCGTCATCGGCGGAGGCATTGCAGGTCTGTCATGCGCGCGCATGCTGACTGAACGCGGCGCCAAGGTGACCGTATTTGAGCAGGGCCGACGACCCGGCGGACGCGCGGCTACGTTGCGCACCGAGTTCGGAAACTTTGACCACGGCGCGCAATACTTCACGGTGCAAAGCCACGCCTTCGAACGGACCGTCGCGCAGTGGCTGCAGGCCAATGTTGCCAAGCGCTGGGAAGGCCGCGTCATTGCGGTCGAAGGTTCGTCAAGTGATGACAAGACTGCGTCGGCCATTCGCTATGTCGGTACCGAAGGCATGATCTCAATCGCGAAGCATCTGTCCGAAGGACTCGACGTTCGGCTGGACACGCGAATCGGATCGGTATTACAGACAGGACTGCGCTGGTCGTTGCTGGACGATACGGAGCGCTCTCCCGCGCCCGGCGGGTTCGATGCGATGGTGCTTGCAATGCCGTCGTCACAGGCCGCGCAGCTGCCAGGCCTGCCTGCCGCACTGGTACAGCATCTGCGCATGGTCGAGTGGCGTCCGTGTTGGGCCGGATTGCTGACGCTTCAGGTGGCGAGCGGATTTGATTTCGCAGGGGCATTCGTCAATGATCACGCCGCGTTGTCCTGGGTCGCACGCGAACTCGATGAATCGGGAAGCGAACGCTGGGTACTGCACTCAACGCCGAACTGGGCCGTTTCTCATTTAAACATGCCGAGCGACGATGTTGCGGCCTTGCTCGCGCAGGCGTTGGCCGAGCGATTCAACTTCGGATTCCGGCCGGCCTATGTATCCGCGCATAGATGGCTTTATGCAACCCCAGTGCGGCCGTTACTCGAGCGCTACTTGTGGGATGCCAAGCTGCGCATCGGGGCGGTCGGTGATTGGTGTCAGGGACCGCGTTTTGAGGGTGCGTTTTTATCGGGCGATGCGCTGGGCGCTGCGATCACGCCTTGAGGTCAAGTTCCGCGTTGGCATTGCTGCATCAAAGGCGTTTTGCGCCCTTGTTCTGGGTTCAGTTTCTCGGCGCGGCGAATGACAACGTATTCAAGTTTGCGTTTACGTTGTTGGCAACTTATTCAGCGGCTACCTGGGGTGGAGTCGACCTCCGGTACGCAGCGTTTTTGATCGGTGCGTTGTTCATTGCGCCGTTTCTCCTGTTCTCCGCCACCAGCGGGCAACTGGCGGACCGTGCCGAGAAATCCCGGCTAATTCGGTTGCTGAAGAATGCCGAGGTTGCCGTGATGGCGCTGGCGGCAGTCGGTTTGACGGTGCGATCGCCATTGCTCGTTTACGTTTCGATTTTTCTGATCGGCCTGCAGGCGACGGTGTTCGGTCCCGTCAAATATTCGTATCTGCCGCAGCATCTTGAGCCCAGCGAGCTTACGCGCGGCAACGGGTTGATTGAAATGGCGACATTCGTTGCGATCCTGCTCGGGACGATCGTTGCCGGCCTGTTGATCGAGATGTTCAACGCTACCGGCGCCGCGGTGGTCGCGCTTGTAATCGTGTTACTCGCTCTAGCCGGACGGGTGGCTTCGCAATTCATTCCACATTCCGCGGCAGCAGACGCCTCGTTGCGAATCGACTGGAACCCTTTTTCGGCGACAGCACAGAATCTGAAAGTCGCGCACAGCGACCGCACGGTGTTCAACTCGATCCTCGGAATTTCGTGGCTATGGTTTTTCGGATCGATCTTCCTCACCAGCCTTGCGCCGTTTGCGCGGGAAGTGCTGAGCGGCGACGAAGCGGTTGTCACCTTCCTGCTTGCCGTGTTTTCGATCGGCATCGGAGCGGGCTCACTGCTGACCGATCGTCTGTCGGGGCACAAAGTCGAGATCGGTCTGGTGCCACTGGGCTCTATCGGAATGACGGTGTTCGCGCTTGACCTGTACTTCGCGTCACAGTCGATGATGCCGACCGGCATGCCGCTGCAATCGGTACCTGGATTCCTTGCGCGGGAGGGTGCATGGCGAATCGTGGCGGATCTCGCATTGTTATCGGCGTTCGCTGGGCTGTATTCGGTGCCGTTGTACGCGTTGATTCAGAGCCGCGCGCAAAGAACGCACGTCGCGCGCATCGTTGCCGCCAATAATGTTCTGAACGCACTGTTCATCATCGTCGCGTCAATCGCCGCCGCGGCGCTGCTCAGCAGCGGTTTAACGATTCCGGAGCTGTTTCTGGTAGCCGGACTAATGAACGCTGCCGTGGCGATCTACATCTATTTACTGGTGCCCGAATTCTTGCTGCGCTTTGTCGCATGGCTGGTCTCGCATACCCTGTATCGGGTGCGCTCGATTGGGACAGAGCGCCTGCCGCAGGACGGTCCAGTCGTGCTCGTTTGCAATCACGTCAGCTTCGTCGACGCGGTGGTGATCATGGGTGAAAGCCCGCGCCCAATCCGCTTTGTGATGGATTACCACATCTTCAGAATTCCGGTCCTCCGTACCTTCTTCAATCAGCTGAAGGCGATTCCGATCGCGTCGGCAAAAACAGATCCCGACACGTTGCAGCGCGCTCATCAAAGCATTGAGCAAGCGTTGGAAGAGGGCGAGATGGTGTGTATTTTTCCTGAAGGACGGATTACCGATACGGGTGAGCTGGCCCCGTTCAGGCCGGGCGTGCGGCGCATCGTCGAGCGCAATCCCGTGCCGGTGATTCCGATGGCGTTGCGGGGGCTTTGGGGATCATTTTTCTCACGCTACGGTGGGGAAGCTTTTTCGCTTCCTATTGATGCGCGCTTGCGCCGCGGGATTCGCTCCAAGCTCGAATTCATTGTGGGCGAACCGATACCGCCCGCGATGGCCACGCCGGAGTTGCTAATGCAGCGCGTGCAGGAACTGCGCGGAACAGCGAAGTAAAGCGAATATGAAACCGTGCACAATCTGACGCGATGTCTTCTACATTCGGCCATCTGTTTTGCGTTACCAATTTCGGCGAGTCGCATGGTCCTGCGATCGGCTGCGTGATTGATGGCTGCCCGCCCGGAATGGAACTAGCCGAATCTGATTTGCAACGCGATCTGGACCGCCGCAAACCCGGAACGTCGCGCCACGTGACGCAACGGCGCGAATCCGACCGCGTCGAGATCTTGTCTGGCGTCTATGAGGGCCAAACGACAGGGACACCAATCGCGCTGCTGATTCGTAATGAGGATTCGAAAGAGCGCGACTACGAGGATCTGATCGACACGTTTCGGCCGGGACACGCGGACTACACGTATTGGCGCAAGTACGGGTTGCGCGACCCGCGGGGCGGCGGAAGATCCTCGGCCCGGTTGACCGCACCCATGGTGGCTGCTGGTGCGGTTGCGAAAAAGTGGCTGCATTCTCAGTTCGGCACGGTCGTGCGCGGCTACATGCAGCAACTGGGTGAGATCCAAATCCCCTTCGTGAGCTGGGCCGAAGTCGAAACGAACGCGTTTTTCGCACCCGATTCGCGGCTGGTGACTCGACTCGAGGAGTACATGGACGCGCTGCGAAAAAGCGGCGACTCGGTCGGAGCGCGTTTGCGCGTGGTGGCGACCGGCGTGCCTGTTGGGCTAGGAGCGCCACTGGCTGCGAAGCTCGACGCCGACATCGCACAAGCGATGATGGGAATCAACGCTGTTAAGGGCGTGGAGATTGGAGCCGGTTTTGCTGCCGTTTCGCAAAAGGGATCGCAGCACGGCGATGAATTGCTGCCGTCGGGGTTTGCGAGCAATAACGCCGGTGGCGTGCTCGGCGGAATCTCAACCGGGCAGGACGTTGACGTGTCGATTGCACTGAAGCCCACGTCGAGTGTTCGGCTGCCGCGGCGATCGATCACGCGCGCCGGCGCGCCCACGGTGGTCGAAACGCACGGTAGGCACGATCCCTGCGTAGGAATTCGTGCGACGCCGATTGCGGAGGCGATGCTGGCCCTGGTGTTAATGGACCATGCGTTGTTGCACCGCGCGCAAAACGGCGACGTGGTGCATTCGGGTCCGCCGATACCTGCGAAAGCGGGAACGTCGGATAACAACTGACCGCGAGGAGCTTTGCGCATGAACGTTCTACTACGTGCCGTAACCGTTGCCGCTCTCACTGTGCTGGCTGCGTGCGAGACGGTTCAAACCACCGACGCCGGCGCAGTTGGCGTCACACGTGAGCAACGTGTAACAACAATGGTGAGCTCGAAGGAAATCGAGCAGCAGGCGAGTCAGGAGTACGCGCAACTGCTCGCAGAGGCGCAGAAGAAGGGACTTTTAAACCGTGATGCGCAACAGGTGGCGCGCGTGCGCACCATCACGCAGCGGCTCATCCCGCAGGTCGCTGTGTTCCGCAAGGACGCGCTGCAGTGGAAGTGGGAAAGTAATGTGCTGACGTCGAAGGACGTCAACGCGTGGTGCATGCCGGGTGGCAAGATGGCGGTGTATACCGGGTTGATTGAGCGGCTGAACGCAACCGACGATGAGCTCGCTGCCGTGATGGGTCACGAGATCGCACATGCGCTCCGCGAGCACGCTCGCGAGCGTATCGGACGACAAATGGCCACACAGACGGCATCGACGATCGGTTCCATTGCTTTGCAGATATTCACGGGTGTGCAGATCGATCCGCAGCTGGCTGGCAGCGTCATTGGTGCAGCAACGGTACTGCCGAACAGCCGCGAAAATGAGTCCGAAGCCGACGTGATCGGCGTCGAGTTGATGGCGCGCGCGGGATACGACCCACGCGCGTCGTTAAGTCTGTGGCGCAAAATGGGTCAAGTGGCCGGCGGCGGTGGAGGTCCCGAATTCCTGTCGACGCATCCCAGTGGCGAGACGCGATTGCGCGAATTGCAGGGCTATGTTGATAAGGTGATGCCGCTGTATCAAGCGGCCAAACGCTAGCCGATCACCAGATCCGCCCGCGCAGTCAATTGCGTTGCACGGGCCAGCGCGTGCGGCGTCGCCGCAGTCGTTGGCTCAAACTTTAGCGTGAGCACGGCCTGATCTTCGGCGCTCATGCGCGAAAACAAGAAGTCTCTCCGGTTGCCGGGATCATCGGCCAAATACAGTTGTGTCGCGAACGCTGAACCTCTTGGCGCTTGCACACGAACGTGAATGTGAGGCGTGCGCCCCGGGTAGGCGATCGGCTTGATGGTGCGAAAGTGAAATGCGCCAGTGGCATCGGTACGTGCGACTCCGTAACCCTGAAAGTTGCGATCGCGCTCGGCCTCAGCGCCGCCGGCTGGGTGGTGATACACGGCGTTCGCATCGCATTGCCAGATCTCGACGGCTGCATTCGTTAGCGGCTGACCGCGCCGGTCGAGCACGCGTCCGGTCAGATAGATCGGTACTCCTTTGGTCAGCACCCGATCACCTTCAACGCGCAACAAATCGGCATCCGTCTCCGAAGGGCGCTCAGCCGCGTTGCGCGGATAAAACGGTCCAAGCGTTTGTGCCGGGCTCGGTCGCATCGCGCTTGAGTCCGTTTGCGCTACGGCTAAAGGCGCGAGTAACGTACCCGCGGCGCCAGTCAAAAAGTGCCGACGCTGCAGCGTCCTCACGTTGTTTGGTCTGTTCTTCATGTGCCTCCTGAGTGCGGGTTCAGACTGTCTAACCACGCCGATGTTCCGCTCCCGAATGGCATAATCGTTCGAGTATGAATGCCGCCAAAACACTGCAGTCGCGAACGCTGTACGACAAGCTTTGGGACGACCATGTCGTGCATGTTGAAGATGACGGGACGACTGTCCTTTATATCGATCGCCATCTTGTGCATGAAGTGACGAGTCCTCAAGCATACGAGGGCTTACGGCTCGCCGGACGTGCGCCATGGCGCACCAGCTCGATTGTCGCGACCGCCGATCACAACACGCCCACTACCGGATGGGAGCGGGGTTACGACGGGATTGACGATCCGATATCGAAGGAGCAGATCGTCACGCTCGATTCGAACATTCATAAGTTCGGCGCCGCGGCTTATTTCCCGTTTCTCGACAAGCGCCAAGGGATCGTGCATGTGATGGGTCCCGAACAGGGCGCCACGCTGCCGGGAATGACGGTGGTGTGCGGCGATTCGCATACCAGTACGCACGGTGCCTTCGGCGCGCTTGCCTTTGGGATAGGTACGAGTGAAGTTGAGCATGTTCTGGCCACGCAGACGCTGTTGACGAAGAAGGCCGGCAATATGCTGATCAAGGTCGACGGCCGACTGCCGACGGGCTGCACGGCGAAGGACATTGTGCTGTCTGTGATCGGGCGTATCGGCACGGCGGGCGGCACGGGTTATGCCATCGAGTTTGCTGGCGAAGCAATCGAAGCACTGTCGATGGAAGGCCGCATGACGGTTTGCAACATGGCGATCGAGGCTGGTGCGCGTGCCGGCATGGTGGCGGTCGACGACAAAACGATTCAATACGTGCGTGGCCGTCCGTTTGCTCCAACGGCCGATCAATTCGCGCAGGCAGCGGCAGCGTGGCGCACGCTGCGCTCGGATCAGAGTGCGAAGTTTGATCGTGTTCTTGAACTGCGCGCCGAAGAGATCAAGCCGCAAGTGACCTGGGGTACGTCGCCCGAAATGGTGACAACGATCGATGGTCGGGTACCTGACCCCGAAGCCGAGCGCGATCCAGTCAAGCGCGAAGGCATCGAACGCGCACTCGATTACATGGGATTGGAGCCAAAGACGCCGGTCACCGGCATCTTTCTCGACAAAGTGTTCATTGGTTCGTGTACCAACTCGCGCATCGAGGATTTGCGCGAAGCTGCCTGGGTGGTCAAGCGCCTCGGAAAGCAGGTCGCGGGCAACGTGAAGCTCGCGCTGGTGGTGCCGGGCTCCGGATTGGTTAAAGCGCAGGCTGAGCGTGAAGGGCTCGACAAGATCTTTACCGGCGCCGGCTTTGAATGGCGCGAGCCTGGCTGCTCGATGTGCCTGGCGATGAACGCCGACCGGCTGGAGCCGGGCGAGCGTTGCGCGTCGACCAGCAATAGAAATTTCGAAGGCCGTCAGGGCACCGGCGGCCGCACCCATCTTGTTTCACCGGCGATGGCGGCCGCTGCCGCGATCGAGGGGCATTTTGCAGACATTCGAAAGCTTCAATGAGATCGATTTACTGAGGAGATTGCAATGAAACTGCTATTGATCATGTTCGCTACTGTGTTTTCGCTGGTTGCCTGCAACACAATGGAGGGGGCGGGCAAAGACATCGAAAAGGCCGGCGACAAAATTCAGGAAAAGGCAAAAAAGTAGCGAATGCAGAAGTTTGAAGTTCACACGGGATTGGTCGCACCGCTTCCGCGCGCCAACGTAGATACTGATGCGATCATCCCGAAGCAGTTTCTGAAATCGATCAGGCGGACCGGCTTCGGCCCGAATCTGTTCGATCAGTGGCGGTATCTCGATCGCGGCGAGCCCGGCAAAGACAACAGTAAACGACCGCTGAATCCAGAGTTCGTATTGAACCAGCCACGCTATCAGGGCGCATCGATTCTGTTGGCAGCGAAAAACTTCGGCTGTGGTTCGTCGCGCGAGCACGCACCATGGGCACTACTTCAATTCGGTTTTCGCGCGGTGATCGCGCCAAGTTTTGCCGACATTTTTTTCAACAATTGCACGAAAAACGGACTGCTGCCGGTGGTACTCCCGCAGCAGGTCGTTGATCGCTTATTCGACGATGTGGCAGCGAACATCGGTTACAGGCTAACGGTCGACCTTCCGCGGCAGCGCGTGGTTGAACCGAACGGTACCGAGCATGCGTTCGATGTCGCGGCGTTTCGCAAGCACTGCCTGCTAAACGGGTTTGACGACATCGAGCTGACGCTTCGCCATAAGGACAAGATCGCGGCATTCGAGAAAAAACGCTTGACCGAGCAGCCCTGGCTCGCGAAGACCGCGTAAGCCGCCGATGAACATCGCCGTATTGCCGGGCGATGGCGTCGGCAGGGAAGTCGTCGCCGAAGCTGTCCGCGTCCTCGAAGCGCTCGACCAGCCGTTCGAGTTCGAATTCGCCGATGTGGGCGGTGCGGCTTATGAAGCCAAGGGCCATCCACTCCCGGACTCGACGCTGAAGCTCGCGCAGTCGGCGCGCGCCGTTCTATTTGGCGCGGTTGGCGACCCGAGATACGACTCGATCGATCGCGCTTTGCGTCCCGAACAAGCGATCCTGGGTTTACGGAAGGAGCTCGGCTTGTTTGCCAACTTCCGCCCGGCGATCTGCTATCCGGAGTTGACAGCCGCGTCGAGCCTGAAAACCGAGCTCGTCTCGGGTCTCGACTTGCTGATTGTTCGTGAGCTGACCGGCGATATTTATTTTGGCCAGCCAAGGGGATTTCGTGAAGCGCCGGATGGCGCGTTTGCCGGCGCGCCAGAAGCGTTCGACACCATGCGTTACAGCAGGCCCGAAATCGAACGGATTGCGCGCACCGCGTTCGACGCTGCTCGCCGGCGCAAAAACAAAGTGACGAGCGTCGACAAAGCAAATGTGCTGGCAACGTCCCAGCTGTGGAGAGAAGTCGTGACGGAGGTTCATGCAGAGTACGCGGACGTCGCCCTCGATCATATGTACGTCGATAACGCCGCAATGCAGCTGGTGAGAGCGCCCAAGAGCCTTGATGTCATTGTCACCGGCAACATGTTCGGCGACATTCTTTCGGATGAAGCGGCGATGCTCACCGGATCTATCGGAATGCTGCCGTCGGCCTCGCTGAACGAGCGCCGTCAGGGGTTGTACGAGCCATCGCATGGCAGCGCTCCCGACATTGCCGGCAAGGGGATCGCAAATCCGCTCGCTACGATTTTGTCGGCGGCGATGATGCTGCGCCACTCGCTTAACCTCGCCGATCAGGCAGAGCGGGTGGAGGCAGCGGTCAGGCGCACGCTGGCTAGTGGTGCGCGAACCGTTGATATCTGGACTGAGGGCACGCGCAGGGTTAGCACGCATGAAATGGGTGACGTTGTGATCAACGCATTGAGGCAGGCATGAAAGTCGGAATCGTCGGATGGCGAGGCATGGTCGGCTCGGTGCTGATGCAGCGCATGAGCGCGGAAAGGGACTTTGACCTGTTCGACTCAGTTTTCTTCAGCACGTCGAATCCAGGAGGTCTCGCGCCGCAGGTTTCGCGCGGCGATCGCATGCTGAAAGATGCAGGTGACCTGAAAGCGCTTGCGGCTTGCGACGCGATCGTTACTGCGCAGGGCGGCGACTACACGAATGAGGTGTTTCCGAAGTTGCGTGCGGCAGGGTGGAGTGGGTATTGGATCGATGCAGCCTCGGCACTGCGAATGAGTGACAACGCCGTCATCATTCTGGATCCGGTCAACCTTCCAGTGATCAAGAATGCACTGGCGCATGGCGTCAAAGACTATATCGGCAGCAACTGCACTGTCGGGTTGATGCTTCTCGCGCTCGACGGTCTGCTCAAGGCGGATCTGATTGAGTGGGTTACCGCGATGACGTATCAGGCCGCGTCGGGCGCCGGAGCACCGCAGATGCGCGAACTGATTGAACAGATGGGCCAGCTGCACGGCTCCGCGCGAGACTTGCTGTCCGATCCCGCATCGGCCATTCTGGAAATCGATCGTGCAGTATCGATGACGATGCTGTCAGACCAATTTCCGACACGCAGCACCGGCGCACCACTGGCTGGCAGTCTAATTCCGTGGATTCACACCGATCAGGGCGATGGCATCAGCGGCGAAGAGAGGAAGGCTTGTGCCGAAGCCAACAAGATCCTGGGCCGACCGCCGATGGGCACCCCGGGATCTTTGGTAGTCGAAGGACTGTGCGTGCGTATTGGCGCGATGCGCTGTCATAGTCAGGCGCTGACTATCAAGTTGCGCAGCGATCTGCCGTTGAGCGAGATCGAAACGATCCTTGATAACGCCAACGAATGGGTCACCGTTATCCCGAACAGTCGCGACGACAGCATTCGCGAGCTATCGCCCGCGAAGGTCAACGGCACCATGCGCATTCCAATCGGGCGCCTGCGCAAACTTGCGATGGGACCCGAATATCTATCCGCGTTTACGGTTGGCGATCAGTTGCTTTGGGGCGCTGCTGAGCCGCTGCGTCGAATGATTCGGTTGTTGCTGAACAAGTTGTAGAGAGGCGGGTGCGCGGGGGCGTGCTATTCGGATTTGCGATCGGCCATGCTGACAAAAAGACGTGAGTTACGGCTATTTCTAAGCTTGCGACCGTAAGTCCATGATGTTATGTTCGAAAAACGTTGCATCCCTTCAGGGGGCGGAATGCCATCCCATAATAAATTTCCGCGCGCGCCCATATGGTGCGCGCTTTCACTTGCGCTCGGTCTAGCAGTCGTCACCCCGCAGGTAGACGCCGCAGGACTTGGACGCCTGAATGTCACCTCGGGCCTCGGCGAGCCGTTACGCGCCGAGCTCGAGGTTACGTCCGTCGGTCGCGATGAGTTGCCGACGTTGCAGGTAAGGATGGCTCCGCTGGCCGCGTTCAGAGCGGCAAACCTCGATTTCAATCCTGCACTTACGAACCTTAGGTTCGCGCTCGACAAGCGACCCGATGGTGGCTACTTCGTCCGCATCAATTCAGCTTCGCCGGTCAATGAACCCTACCTTGATCTGATGGTTGAACTGACGTGGGCCACCGGGCGCGTCATTCGTGAGTACACCGTGCTGCTCGATCCGCCGTCGTTGCGCGCCGAGGCGCCCGTCGTGCCGCCGGTAGCGGCTGCGTCGACGCCAACCGCTCCTTCGGTCATCCCACCCGCGACGAGACCGTCGACCCCAGCATCGGCTCCCAGCTCGCCGGGGCTCGCCACGACGCCGCCGGGAACGCCCGCGACTTCTCCGCGCCCGTCGTCTCCGACGACAGCAGCTGCTGCGACGACGCCGCGATCCACTGCCCCGAGCGAGGGATCATATGTGGTCAAGTCGGGCGATACGCTCGGTGCGATCGCACGTCGCAGCAAGCCGGCTTCGGTGTCGCTAGATCAGATGCTGGTCGCGATGCTGCGCGCCAATCCGGACGCGTTCGTTGCAAAGAACATGAACCGCTTGAAAGCGGGTGCGACGCTG